>JBEKTG010000336.1:0-4250 GCA_049516275.1 Candidatus Acidiferrales bacterium | reverse complement strand
ATCCGTCGAGTATGTGAGTCCCGTGACGTACGCGTTGCCATTGTTGTCGGCGGAGATTCCGTACCCGATTTCTTCGTTTGACCCGCCGAGGTAACTCGAATAGAGAATGGAATTACCCGTGGCGCTAATCTTTGTCACAAATGCGTCCGTAAATGGGCTCGTCGGGCCCCCGCCGAAAGCAGTTTGAAAAGCGCTTGCGGTGATTGGAAATGGGGCAGGACCCGTGGCGGGCGGTGTTATCGTGACCGTAGGAGAAATGTTGGCGTCCGTCTGGCCGGTAACGTAGGCGTTTTCGTTGTTATCCACCGCAATGGCTTGGCCCCGCACATTTTCATATACGCCGAGATAGCCCGAGTAAACCAGGCCCGTTCCAGCAGTGTTCAGTTTGGTCACAAACGCGTTTGAGACGACCAATCCGTTTGGATTCCAGCTGGCGCCGCACTTTCCATCTCCTCCACAAAGGGTCTCAAATGATCCTGGAGTTACGGGGAAGTTGGTGGAAAGTGTAGTACCCGTTACGTAGGCCTCGCCGAATGTGTCGACGGCGATGCCATTTGCTACATCGGGCCCGCTGCCTCCCAAGTAGGTGGAGTAGAGGAGCGTTGAGCCATCGGCACTAATCTTTGCGACGAAGGCGTCCTGAGGGAAGTCACTCGGGCCGCCCGCATTGGGCTGCAGGGGATGCGCAGTCGGGAAGTCGGTCGAAAAGGTGCCGCCGGCGATGAACGCAGTATTGTCAGATGCTACCGCAATCGCGTTTGCGCCGTCGATGTTGCTCCCGCCCAAAGATGTCGAGTAGGAAAGGACCGGGTCGATGATCAGCGCGTGGCCTGCGTCATACTGCGCGATTGCGAATGTGACGTCGCGGTTATCCTTCACCCGGTACTCCACGTCGACCAGTTGCCGATGGCCCTCGAGTTCCTGGTACGCTACAGGCTTTTGCAGACGTACCGTGCTTCCCGCGAGTTCTACAAGCAAATCGCCGCGGGAATCGACCCGCAGGTTGTCTGCGCCATCCAATGCAAATCGAATGGCGTGTGGATTGGCTCGAGGCGCGACCACGAGGTCATATTCGAGATTCCGCTGCGTTCCGTAATACACCACGTCGATTCCGGGATAGACGCCGTGCTGAGCGACCTTCCCGTAATTCGGAACATTCGTGTGCCAGTTCTCGGGATTGTTCCCCAGAATGTAATTGCTCTTTCCGGGCAGTTCATCGGAGGCGATCAGCGCATTCGTTGCGTTGCCGCCGGATAATTTCATGTGCAGCACAGCGGAGCTGCTGGAGCCCTTGAGGGCCAGTGCCGTGTCATTCGCGCCGATGAAAATCGTGTACCCATTGCCATGAGCCAGATACTGAACGCCCGATTCGGGGTGCGACACATTCGGTTCGAAGGCAAGGGGGAGCCGGCCGTAGTGGGCCACGACGGTTGGGGCGTGGGACGGCGCGCTTTTCGCGGAACTTGAAGGGCTCGCTTTGCTGGCCGAAGCGCTCGCAGTTTCAACGTGCCGTCCCGAGGAATGCTTTGCGCTCAGTGCCGGCTGGGTCCAAAGCGCCATAGCTCCCGCTAGGCAAATCAGCACGCCCGCGACCCTAGCTTTCGATTTCCACGACTCTGCCATGGACAATCCCCCTTGGATGCCGAAAGAAGTGAAATTTTTCTCGCGCGAAACGGCGGTAGACCGTAGCACACGAGTAGCGTTACTCAAACCGATAAGTACGGTTTTGGAACAGCATGTCCAGTTCCAGTCCGGGACATCAGCCGGTCAAACTCTAATGTCTTTGTTTAGAACCAAGTGCAGTGAAGAGGCGCCGGACGATCTGTTACCACAATATAAACAACACAAATGCTTCTGTCTCCGAAAGGGGACGATTGACGGGGCTTCTTGTCATCGAGCGTTCACTAATGGTGTAGTGGCGGTGGGAACCGGAACTAGCCGACGAAGCCGCGTAGCCAGCCGGGGTGGCCATTCCAGGACCACCAGAATTCGAGGAAGGAAACGGCGAGCGTCGCGAGGACAAATCTCCATGCGAAGGGGCGTTTGCCGGGTGCCGTTTCATAGGCGACTGCCGAGCGGAGAATGTGCAGGGCAAAAAGAGCCAGGAGCGGCGAAATGGTGGTGAGATTAAAGCCGAATTCGCCCACCGCTTTCCAAAAGGGAGACGGCGACGGCCGCAACAGCGGAAAAAGGCCGATAGACAGACCGATACCCAGCAACTGAACCGAGAATCCCAGATACACGAGTGCGCAAGCCAGCAGAAACTGCCAGCCCTCCCTCTGCAGCAGAATTTTTAGCTGGCGATACATCCCGGTAACTTTAACTCGAAACCTTATCACAAGCGATGTGTGCTTGCGTCGCGAGCGCCGCGCTTGCGCCGTCGCGTCCCGTGAAAACCGACTATTACAATATTGTGAATTGTGGGCCTCGATGGGCCGGTCGCTTGCCGAATTCGCGCACGCGATCCGGAAAGCGTTCTTGACACCCTGCAAGCGTTGCTGCTACGGTGCGAAACAGATGCAACAGCAATCTCGCCGCTACCTCCTCTTGTTTGTTGCCGTTGCGGCCCTTGGATACTTCTTTTACAAGTTCCGGAATTCCATCACGCTCCCAGGCTTTCGCTGGAGCATGGTGGGGCAATCGCTGCGTCACGCCAACCTGTTTCTGCTACTGCTGGGGATCGTGACCACGTACTTCTGTTTTGCGCTTCGGGCGCTGCGCTGGATGCGCTTTTCCCGGACCTTTGGCGCGATGCGCTTCGGGAACGTCTACCCGGCCACGCTGATGGGCTTCACCTGCACGTTTCTTCTGGGGCGCGCGGGTGAGCCGGTGCGTCCTGTGCTGATCGCGCGGAAAGATTCGCTTTCCATCCCGCACATGTTCGGTGTGTACGTGCTCGAGCGCGTGTTCGACATGGCCTCGGCGATCGTGCTGGCGGGCACTTCGCTGGTTCTCTTCGAGCGCAGCGGGCTGGCCGGCAACCCCGATAGCCCGATCATGCGCGTGGCGCGTTCCGCGGGATTCGCGCTGCTGGCGCTGCTGGTGCTGATTGTGGGCTTCCTGGTTTACTTCCGGTACCACGGCGCGGGATGGCTTTCCCGCAAAGTGCGGCAGGAGAAATGGCGGACCGGCTGGCGCGAGAAAATTGCGGTGCTGCTGGAAGGTTTTAGCGACGGGCTCCAGGGAGTCCGCACCTGGGAAGACATGGCCGTGCTTCTCGCCTATACGGCCGTGCACTGGGTCCTGGTGATCGTTGCGTACTGGTGTGTGGCTCACGCGTTTGGCGGGGAATTGCTCGCTCTGAATTTCACGGCGGCTACCCTGGTGCTGGCATTCACGGTGGTCGGGTCGGCCGCGCAGCTTCCCGCCGTGGGTGGGGGAGCGCAGGCCGCCACCTTTTTTGTACTTACGCTGATGTTCGGCATCAGCAGGGAGCCTGCGGCGACCATGGCGATTGTGGTGTGGCTGGTCACGTTTGCCTCCTGCTCGATCGTGGGGCTTCCCTTGCTTTTTCATGAGGGATGGTCCATGGGCGAAATACGTCAGATGGCTCGCGCGGAAGAGAAAGCCGGCGAAGCGGCGCTTCTGGAAGAGGCGGAGCAGGGCGCCGAAGCGAAAGGTCCGCGGTGAAGTGCCCGTTCTGCGTGCATCTCGACGATAAGGTCATCGACTCCCGCGAAGCCCGCACCGGAGACCTCATCCGCCGCCGCCGCGAATGCCTGAAGTGCGGCCGCCGGTTCACCACCTACGAGCGCATCGACGAAATCCCCTACATGGTGATCAAGAAGGACGGGCGCCGCGAGAAGTTCGAGCGCCAGAAGATCCTCCAGGGATTGCTGAAAGCGTGCGAGAAGCGGCCCGTGCCGGTTGGCAAGCTGGAGACGATCGTCGACGAAGCCGAGGCCTTCGTGAGCGAAGCGACGGAACGCGAACGGTCATCTACCGAGCTTGGCGGTTTGCTGATGAACCGGCTGAAGAAACTCGATAAAGTGGCCTACGTGCGGTTTGCGTCGGTGTACCTGGATTTCAAGGACGTCAAGGAATTCATGGACGAACTGAAAGGATTGCTGAAGGATCGCGCAAAGAAGTAAATCGCCGCGCTTTTCGGTGTTCGTCGGTTCGCCCTAGCCCTGCCACACGCCCGCTGCAAAAGCCTTCACAGTCCGAAATCCGAGATGCTCGTAAAGTTCCACCGCTCGCTTGTTGATCGATGTTACGGTCAGCGAGAGCGATTCGTACTGCCTCTTGCG
>JBEKTG010000335.1:0-4290 GCA_049516275.1 Candidatus Acidiferrales bacterium | reverse complement strand
TTCATATCGGCAACCGTATACACCTTGATCTCGCCGGTCTTCCCGTCAATCCGGAAAAGCCCCGGGTTCGCACCCATCCCGCCGCCGCCCCAGGCATTGTCGTGAGCATCCACCGCGACGTCGTAGGTATACGGGCTTTCATAGACAGTGAATTTCTGGGTCCGCGGATCGAATTTCGTCACTTTGCCGGATGTCCAGATGTTCCCCTGCGAATCCTCTCGGAGCGTATGCGTGCCGGCCCCTTGAGGCGGCGTGTATTCCGTAATCTTGCCGGTCTCCGGATCCAAAGCCGCAAGCTTGTGAGCTGCTGCCTCTGTAACCCAGACCATCCCATCCCGCGCCACCCAGGGATTGTGCGGTCCCGATCTCAGAGTGGGCATTTCGTATTCCTGGAACTTTTCGGTGGCGTAATCGAACGACGCGATTTTGTTCGCATAGTTATCGTGTTCGGTGAACCAAACCCGGCCGTTCGGAGCCACATACAGGCTGTGAGCGATATTGGTCGTGGGAGGCGTATACATGCGGAAAGTTGCATGCAAGGCTTCGTCGCTGACGTCCACGTGGCGCACCTGGTCCCTGGTTGGAACCGGGGAGTCCGGGCCAAAATACTTCTCCAGCACGGGCGTGATTTCGTTCAACTGCGCCGTCGAAAGATTCGGCGTGACGAATTTATCTCCCATCCGCGGAATGAAGCTGTTCCACTCATCGGCGGTCATTCCCTTGCGTCTCATGATCCACGAGAAATTGTGGCAGTTGGTGCAGGTGCCCTCCAGCTTGCGCATATCCTTATCGCCGCCAAACGCCGACACATACTCAGCCGTCGAAATCTGCGCGGGATTCCAGTTGGCTTTCAAGACAAAGCCCAGGTCCGCGGTTCCGGAAAGCTCCTTGTCGACGATCTTCGTTGAGTATCCCCAGGCCGTAGCGGTCACACGGTACGTGCCAGGCTTCAGTCCTGTGATTTCGTATTTCCCATTCGCATCCGTGTAACGAGAGACGCTCGTGGGCCCCATCTTTGCCGTGATGGGTGCGCCACGCAGCGGCTTTCCCGCGTCATCGGTAACGATCCCTCGGATGCTCGCATCCGCACCCGCCGCTGCCGCGCGATTTGGCAGAAGGACAAGGGAACCGAAGCACACAACCACAAGCAATGGAACCCAAAGACCAAGTCCGTTCCTTTTCATTGTGCATCTCCATTTTTTCGAGATGACCAACCCCGGGGTAAGCGATGTCTCAGTCGCAACCTGCCGCAAGCGACATTTCATAGCGGCCTCCTGATCCAAACTTCAGATTGGTTTCAGATGGGACCTCACGCGCATGGTACGCTTCTCCTGAGTTCCAGACAACGAACTTGCCCGAAGGTGTCCGGCAGCAAAAGGACCAGGAGCGAAGAATGGCAGACCAAACCAATTCAGCCAGGCAACCCGCTATCGCGATCCCGCCAGACGATCCCAAACGCAACCTCACTCTGGCCCAGCCGGACAATCTCCCTCACGTCGGCCTGGTTGGCGACACTTACACCATCACCGTTTCGGGTGAAGACACCAATGCACGCTTCTGCCTGATCGATATGCACGTCCCGCCCGGCGGCGGACCACCGCCGCACCGCCATGACTTCGAGGAGACCTTCATTCTGCTCGAAGGCGAGATGGAAGCAACCTTCCGCGGCAGCAAGTCCACCGTGCGCGCCGGCCAGACCATCCATATCCCCGCCAACGCGCCTCATCAGTTCCACAACGCCTCCACCGCGCCGGTACGCATGCTCTGCATCTGCTCTCCTGCCGGACAGGAGAATTTCTTCCGGGAGGTTGGAGTCCCGGTCGCGACGCGTACAACACCCCCGCCGAAGCTGGGCGAAAAGGAGCAGGCCGCCTTCATCGAGAAAGTGAAGGCCCTCGCACCCAAGTACCGCACGCAATTACTTCGAGAAGCTTAGCCGCCAGTCCCACGCATCCTAAAACGATCAATCGACGACGAAGATCGTGGCGCCGTTCTGTGACTCGAGTCGATGCGGAGACTCAACGTCATCGCTGACGTGGTAGGTACCGCCGGGCGACAGCGGGTAGGCATCACCATTCTGATGGACGACCGTTACCCCACCCGCAGCGACAAATACGATATGGCCTTTGTTACACCACTGATCCGAAACAAAGTTGGCGCTGAACTCGATGAAGCGAATCTTAATATCTCCGAACTGTCTTATCCGCTTCGTGGCGGTACCCAATCCGCCTTGCTGAACGGATGGTGTAACCAGTGACCAATCCGTGGTGCCAATGGGCAAGTTGTCGAGTTTCATAGGGTGCCTTGTAGTGGTGGTGATGCGAGATGTGATGGCTCGGTGCCCCACATGGACGGTTACCGAGTGAATCAGGGGCTACGATACGTGAACCCAGCGTGTGCGGCGATTTGTCTAGAAGCCATCAAGCCATCTCACAAATGGAACTCGTCGGGGCACGGCTTTCAGCCGTGCCAAAAAAATCCCGTGGACAAAGGGGTTTTAACCCCTTCGGCGGAATAGCCTGCTTATGCTCCCGGCTAGGCGCTTGCCCCGCTTTTCGCCTGCTGGATGATGTGGTCGGCGGCCCGGAAAGCGAGAGCCTGGATCGTCATGGTGGGATGATTGCGGCCGCCCGTGACGAAACTGCTGCCGTCCACGACGTAGAGATTCGGAACATCGTGCGCCCGGTGGTATTTGTCCACCACCGACGTCTTCGGATCGTTCCCCATCCGGCAGGTGCCGCGGCTATGCGGGCCGCCTCGGGAATCGTGGACGCCATCCGCCCATACCTTGGTCGCTCCGGCTGCCTGTAAGATCTCCACCGACTTAGCCGTGAAAAATTCCATGTTCTTGATGTCGTCCGGGTGGCTCGTCGTGGTGATGCGCATTGCCGGGAGGCCCCATTCGTCTTTCACATCCGGATCCAGATCCACCCGATTGGTCTCGACCGGCAGTTGCGTAATAAAACTGCTGATGATCATCTTGCGGTTGGCTTCCTCCCGGAGGGCCTTCTTGTAACCCGCGCCCCAGCGCGGTCCGTCGTGCGGGCCGCCGAGGGCGAACTCGATCGGCGTCTGCTGGCCGCGGGACGTCAGCCGCCCGCCGCCGTAGAATCCCCGCTTGGGATCGCTCGCGACCCAATCCACGATACCGGCGCCGCTGATGATGCCTTTGTACTCGTTGAGCGGATGCTCAAAGATCGCACTCGCGCCGGCATTGTTTCCCGACATAAGGTACTTTCCGACAACGCCACTTGAATTCGCGAGGCCATCGGGGAATTGCGACGACTTCGAAAGCAGCAGCAGCCGCGAGGACTCAGTGCCGTTCGCCGATAGCACCACCGCCTTGGCCTTTTGAAAGATTTCGCGTTTCTGGGCGTCGAAGTAGATGGCTCCGGTCACCCGTCCCTGCTTATCCACCGAGATTTCGCGCACGTAACTGTTGGGCCGGATCTCGCACCGCCCGGTTTGTTCGGCGATCGGGAACATCGCCACCGCCGAACTCGATCTCGCTTTCACCTGGCAACTGAAGCCGGAACACATCCCGCAGCTGATGCAGCCCGAGCGGCCGCGATACGCCTCGGAAATAATCGCCATGGGGCTTGGGATCACTGTCAATCCAAGCTTGGCAGCCGCCACCTGGAACAGCGCGCCGGAACTCTTGATCGGCAGTGGCGGCAGCGGATAGGGTTTTGACATCGGCGCAAACAGCGGAGAGTCGACGCGCACCCCCGAAATCCCCATCTCCCATTCGGCCTTCGTGTAATAGGGCTCGAGTTCTTCGTACGTGATGGGCCAGTCCGCCAGGCCGCTGCCGGCAATCGTGCCCACGTGACTTGCTTCCTGGAACTCCCACGGCAGATGCCGCCAGCTGCTGCCGCCGTAAACCACGGTGCCGCCTCCCACCACCATTCCGTAGGAGTGATTGCCCGGCGCGGCTTTCTCATCCTGGTTCCGGCGGAAGGTGTTGCGCTGCCGCTTGGGATCGCTCATCAGGCGGTCCGCGTCTGTGGGGAAGCGGTTCTGCAGTTCGTCCTTGTTCGAATCCTGCTCGTGGCCGTAAGCTCCCCAGCCGCCCTGCTCTAGGACCACCACAGAAAAGCCTGCGACCGACAGCTCCTTGGCCATGATTCCGCCGGCGGCTCCCGCACCAATCACGACGAAATCCACTTCCGTTGTCGGCTCATACTGCTTCATGGGCGTCTCCTTCAGTGCTGAGACTATCCGCGCGAGTTGCTGGCGGCGTCGTAGTAGCCAAACGGGGCTTTGAAATTCATGGTGTCTTCGAATCCG
>JBEKTG010000334.1:0-6838 GCA_049516275.1 Candidatus Acidiferrales bacterium | reverse complement strand
GCCTGGGTGCCCGGGTAGATACCCGGCTTTTGATGCGGACCAAGCCCAGGCCTGCTCAGCTACTTCTTTCGCGCAGCGAGAGATGGAAGTCCGTGCGTGGCGCCTACGCGACCCTGGATGGGGCAAAGGTTGACAACCTGCGCGTTCTACTGGTAGATGATGTAATGACCACCGGCGCTACGCTGGATGCCTGTGCGAGGGCGCTCAAAAAGGCCGGTGCTTCAAGGGTGGTGGGGCTTACGGTGGCCAGGCTGGTTCCAGGTTGGCGAACAGCTACCAGACCCAAAAATTAACACAGGCGAAAGAATCCCGTAAGGCTTCAGGAGCATCCTAAAAGGCTAGGATTTTTGTCGGCACAAAAGGGCAGCTATGGACAATCGGCTGAAAACCGGTTTACGTCCCCGTCCTGCACTAGGCTTGAGTTCAGGCGCGCCCCGGGCTGCGAGCACTTCCTCCGCCAGCCGTCCTTCGGTGATGCAGGCTCCCGTCCTTGTTTTGAACGCCACATTTGAGCCGATTAACGTTACTGCTGTGCGGCGGGCGCTGGTTCTGATGCTGAAGGGCGTTGCCCAGGCGGAAGAGACCAACCATACCGAGGTTCATTCCACCTCGAAAGCCGTTCAGGTGCCGTCGGTTATCCGGCTTTTAAGCTACCGGCATATTCCCCAGCAGAGCCGGGCGCTTTCGCGGAAGAACATCCTGCTGCGCGACCGGAATACCTGCCAGTTCTGCGGAACGGCGCTTCCCGCTTCCGAACTGACCCTTGACCATGTAATGCCGCGATCGAGGGGCGGACGCTCCTCCTGGGAGAACCTGGTGGCTTGCTGCTATACCTGCAACAACCGCAAGGGCGACCGAACGCCGGAAGAAGCCGGGATCAAGCTGCAGCGCCGGCCACGGCCGTTTACGCTGCACACTTCGCGCCAGCTGATGCGCCTGATCGGGCACCGGGACGAAAAATGGCGCAAATATCTTTTTTATTGAGTTTGGAAACCTTTTTAAAACACCCGCGTCTAAGCTAGTAATACTTCTAGGACACACCCCGGGAAGCGAGGCTGTTTCGACAGTCCGCTTCCCTAATTTTTTGCCCCTGCATTTTTGACCAAGCCGAAACAGGTCTACTGACGGAAGACCACCTTCAACCCCCTGCGCCAGTTTTCGTTGAGACCGATGCGCGTGACGTGGATTTCGGGCGAGAGATATTTCAGCAAAATCTCGGTGGCTGAATGGAACTGGAATCCCGGCGCAACCAGCCAGACCTGCGGCGGCTGCGAATCGAGTTCGATTCCGGGGAAGTAGCCATAGCGCTCGAAGTCTCCCTCACGTTGATGCCGCCGGACGCGGAGCCAGTAATCCACTGCCTGGATCGACAGTTGAATATCTTCGGACGCCTTCAGTTCGATAACTACCAGCTGGCCGCGGCGTGTGACGCCGAGGAGGTCAAGAATGCCCCGGCTTCCGGCGGTGAAGGCGGGGAGCTGGGAGTAGAGGTAGCGCGCTTCGAGCCTCGCATCGAGCTTTGTGGGGTCCTCGCGAATCATCGTTTCGATCCAGCGCTCCGGGGCTTTGCGGTACAGCGCATGGCTGGTCTGCTCGGCGAGGGGGTTGCGATACAACTCGAGCTGGCGGAGGAGTTTTTCCAGCGCGGGTTCGGTGGCTTTGGTGAGCGGGAGCCGGGAATCGTCGAGGCCGAAAGACAGGCCTTCGATCGACCAGCGGGCAAAGTCGAGGCCGCGAAAAGAGAACGAGGACTCGCAGACACCGGGCATCAGGTGTTGCTCGATCGGAGTGTTTTTTTCGAAGGCCCTGGACGCCAGGACGGGAATTCGGGAGGCAGCTTCGCGCCCGGCCATCAGTAACGAGTCCATTTCCGGCCGAGGCAGAAGGCGGCTCTGCAGATTGCCCACATCCGCCGGATCGAGCTTGCGCACCCCTCCATCGCGGTGCGAAAACTCGAAAATTTCGGCGCGGGTCGAAGCAGAGAGAGCCAGGATGCGTTCCCTCAGGTGGAGGCCCGTATTTTCAGGCACGAAGAGGCGCAAGCCCTCCACTGCGCGGCGCTGCGCGCGGCTTCGCAGCCAGTGGAGCCAGAGAACTCCGAAAGCGAGGCTGGCTTCCACCGAAGAGATCTCGTCGGCTGGGGGGACGGCCAGCAACGCCCAGGTGCCGGATCCTTCGTGCATCTGGCCCCGGACGACCGAAGAGATCTCGTCGGCTGGGGGGACGGCCAGCAACGCCCAGGTGCCGGATCCTTCGTGCATCTGGCCCCGGACGTAGAGACCCGAGAAGGATTTTTTAAGGTCCTGTGCAACCGTGAGCGAGTCGATCACTGCATCGGGGAAAGCGTCCGAAAGAATGCGGTAGATTCTTGCGCGGAATTGCTCCCGTAAGACACGGCTCGCGGGACGCGCCGCATCGGCGCGTAAAAATTCCAGGCGGCCTGGCTTTGCCCGGCCGAACCTTTGGACTTCGAGCAGAGCATGATCGTCGGATCGTTCTTTGATGCAGAGGATGCGGCGGGTGAGGTTTCGCTGGTTCCGACCACAAGTGGACGAGCGCGTGTTGTCCCTGGCGGCGAATTTCCACGTGCAAAGGGTGGAAGTCCGCGAGCCATTCGCCGTCCTCGCGAACTTCGGCGCGGCCGGATGCGGCGATGATGCCCAAAGCGCGGTCGAGCTCGGCCCAATCGTCCATAGACAAACCACCCAATCGTTTAGAAACAGGGGACCGGCGACTACCCTACTTGAGGACAAGGCCCGTGACGCGTATGGAAGGATACTGCCGATTCCAATCGGAGGGAATACGTTCGAGGATCACCTGGAAGTCGCGCATCTGGCCCGCTGGGAGAGGAAGGGCTGTGGGCGGAAGGATGATCTCGGAATCGCGCAGGACTGTCTGGTTAAATTGGTCGCGAAATTCGATGACGACCTGAAGTCCCACAACCGCGCGGTCGCCATTGTTTACGATGGTGCCGGCGACGAAGGTGAATTCCTGGTTGAGGAAATTCGTCGAATGCGCCATCTGAATGCCTTGAAACTGAATCCGGGGCGCGTAGGACTGCTCTTGCTGGCCGAACGGCAGTTTGGTTGCGGCTGCAATGCCCGTGGGTTGCGACCGGCGGATCAGCCATGCGGCGCCTGCGCCCAGGATCAGCACAATCACGGCTCCGGCGATGAAAGCGACCGGGAAGCGGCTCTTCTCTTCGTAATTATCGCCTGGCAGCATGGTTCCTTTTTCCCTAACGCCCGAAAGAGAGACGCAGAATCAGGGGCTCCGGCAGGCCCGCCTGCGTCATGCGGTTCTGCACCGCTTCAATATCATACGGGACACGCCAGAACTCCACCGACTGACGATCGAGGTCCGCAATCGCGAAGGCGGCGCGCGGGTCGCCGTCGCGAGGTTGGCCGACGGACCCGGGATTCAGCAGATACGAGGTTCCTTTTTCAATCGGCAGGCTGGTGAACAGGTTCCCGGCCGCCGGTTTCAGATGCTGTACGACCACCTGGTCGTCGCGGAGCGTAAAGCCGCCCTGGATGTGGGTGTGCCCAAAGAAAGTGACCGGCGAAGGAGAGTCAAGCAGCCCTTCGACCGCTTGCGCGGGGCCGAACACGTATTCGTCTTCGTCGTGAACAGCACCATGGATGATCGACAAGCCGTCGAGCGTAACAGGCCCGTGCGGCAGGTTTTCGAGGTAATCAAGATTGGCGGGAAGAAGCTGAGCCCGCGTCCAGAGTGTGACGGCGCGAGCGAGGGGATTGAAATCCTCGGCGTCCACGAGACCGCTTACCGCCTTGTCGTGATTACCGCGGATTACGGCGCCGCCGAGGGAGCGAATACGGTCAATGACTTCGTTCGGCTGCGGGCCGTAGCCGACGAGATCGCCCAGGCAGGCGGCTTTTTGCCACCGGCCTTCCGCGGCTGCGAGTGCGGCATCCAGGGCGGTAAGGTTCGCGTGGACGTCGCTCAAAATCAGATAGCGCATTCAAGAATTCCAACGAGCACGATGACAACAATAGTGCCATAGGTGGGTGCTGCGTACGAGGCGCGCTCAGGATTCCGACGGGGATTCGGCGGGCTGGTCGCCGACGGAGAAATAGGTGCAATCGGGATGATGGAAGACGAGCGCGCTGACGCTGGCTTCAGGGTCCATCATCATGCCTTCGGTGAGGTGAACGCCGACATCCTCGGGATGGAGCAGCATCCAGATGCCGGCTTGATCCTCAAGGTTGGGGCATGCGGGATAGCCGAAGCTATAGCGCTTGCCGCGGTAACGCGACGTGAAGCGTTCGGCCATGGTGAGACTGGGAGGATCGGGGAAACCCCAATCTTCCCGGATGCGGCGATGCAGCCATTCGGCGCAGGCCTCCGCCGTTTCGAGCGCGAGCGCCTGCAGCCCATGGGAGTAGAGATATTCACCGGCGGCTTTTGCTTCCTCGGATTTCGCGCGGATACCCTCGCCGGCTGTGACGACAAAGAGAGCCATGTGATCCCGCTTGCCTTCCGCCGACGGGAGAATGTAATCGCTCAGGCAAAGCTTTTCGCCGATCCGCTGGCGTTGGAAGTGGAAGGTATGGATGGGCGAGGCGCCGCCGGGAGCGAACAGGGCGATGGAGTTTCCGTGGCGCTCGGCTTCGAAGAATTGCCAGACCGCGCCAATTTTCATGAAGCTTCTGGCCTGGCGCTTGATTTCTTCCATGCTGTTGAAGAGTTCGAGGGCCCGCGCGTCGCGTTCGCCCAGGGCTTTTTCGAAGTTCCCGCGAAAACCCAGGTGACGTCCAAAAAGCATGTAAGGATTTATGTAACTCCAAATATCGTTCAAGTCGGGGACCGCGCGCACTTTCCGGTCGAGATATGCGGGGGAAGGGATTGAGATATCGGTGCGGATTTTCGCCGCGCGCTCTTCTCCGGCAGGGGCTTGCGGGCGCGGCGCGGCGTCTTCCACGGCGGCGGTCGCGGTAAATGTGTGCTCCTGAAGCACCGAGGCGCGGCGTTTTGGATCGCTCAATTCGTTCATCAGGCGCAGACCGGTCATGGCGTCTTTTGCGTAGCAGACGGCGGTCTGATACTGCGGCGCGATCTTTAACCGCGTGAATTTGTCCGAAAGAGCCGCGCCGCCCACCAAGAGCGGAACGCGAATGCCCGCGTCGCGCAGATCACCGGCCGTGGTGACCATTTGCTGCGCGCTTTTCACCAGCAGGCCGGAGAGACCGATAGCGTCCGGCTTGTGTTTTTCATGCGCGCGGATCAGGTCTTCCGGCGGGACCTTGATGCCGAGGTTGATCACGTCATAGCCGTTGTTCTTCAGAATGATTTCGACGAGATTTTTGCCGATATCGTGAACGTCACCCTTCACGGTGGCGAGGATCACCTTGGCGCGCTTCTCAGTGTCGGCCTTCTCCATGAACTGCTCGAGATGGCTCACGGCCGCCTTCATGGCTTCGGCGGATTGAAGCACCTCGGCCACGATCAATTCGTTGTTGTTGAAGAGCCTGCCCACCTCGGCCATGCCGGCCATGAGAGGGCCGTTGATAATATCGAGCGGAGACACACCTTCTTCGCGCTTGCGATTGAGGTCGTCGATGAGGCCGTCTTTTGAGCCTTCGAGAATATAGTTCGGGAGGCGTTGATCGAGCGGCAGATCCTGCGCGCGCGCTTTCTTGCGGCCGCCGGAGCCGCGGAAATGGGCCGAAATTGCCGCAATGTGGAACTGGTTGATGGCGGCTTTCTGTTCGCGGCTTTGTTGGCGCCAATCCGCCGGGGCGCCGCGGAGAAGCGAAATCTGCGGGTGATCGCCGGGAACAGACTCCGGGACGTTATTGAACAGGAGGTCTTCGGCGAGCTTGCGTTCGGCATCCGGGATCTGCGCAAAGCGCTCGATACGCTCCGCGTTGACGATAGCGAGGTCGAGGCCGGCCTTGGTGCAGTGGTATAGGAAAACGGAATTGACCACTTCGCGGGCACCGGCGGGCAGGCCGAACGAGACGTTCGAAATGCCGAGCACGGTGCGAACGTACGGAATAGCCTTCTTGATCAGCCGGATTCCCTCGATTGTTTCCACCGCGCCGCCGATATAGTTTTCATCGCCCGTGGCGCAGGGGAAGACGAGGGGATCGAAAATAATATTTTCGGCGTGGATGCCGTATTTTTCCGTCAGCAGCTTGTTGGAGCGCTCCGCTATTTCCAATTTGCGCTCGCGCGTGAAGGCCTGCGCCTGCTGCGGGTCTTCATCGATGCAGCCGACAATCAGGGCGGCGCCGTAGGAGCGGGCCAGCGGGCAGACGCGCTCGAACTTCTCTTCGCCATCCTCGAGATTGATCGAATTGATGATGCTCTTGCCCTGGCAATAGGTGAGCGAGAGCTCGATCGACCGGGCGTCGGTGGTGTCGATCATGATCGGCGCTTTGATCTTGCGGATCAGCTGGTCGTAAAAGGGCGGAATATCCTTGATTTCGTCGCGGTCCGTGCTCTGCAGGCATACGTCCACGATGTGCGCGCCGCTTTTCACCTGACGGCGGGCAATCTCGGTGGCTTCTTCCCATTGTTCTGCGGCGATGAGTTTTTTGAACTCACGCGAGCCGATTACGTTGGTGCGTTCGCCGACGATCAAGGGCCGCGTGCTTTCCTCCGCCTCGATCACGTCGATGCCGGAGTAGACAGCCCGATGGCTCGCGCCTGCCGGATGGCGGGGGACTTTCTTTTCGGCCATCTGAGCGATGGCGCGAATGTGTTTCTCCGTGGTTCCGCAGCAGCCGCCGACGATATTCAGCCAGCCGCGCTCGACGAAGCGATCGACTTGCTCGGCGAGAGTGGTGGGAGTCTCCTGGTACAGCCCCTCCTC
>JBEKTG010000333.1:0-4310 GCA_049516275.1 Candidatus Acidiferrales bacterium | reverse complement strand
CGGCTCGTCCGGCTTCGTGTATGCGCCGGTTTTGCCGTCGCCGTTGTAATCGATCACGGCGGGGCACCAGCCCATGGATTTCTGCACGTCATGCGTTTCATCCCAGATGCGCGTACGAACCCAGCCGACCCCGCCCATTCTGGGAGGCACGGCCGCCGTGTCGTTGTAGTAGACGGTCTCGTCTTTATCGTTGCCGAACGCCAGGTGCCCGGGTGTCAGGCACACGTCGAGCAAGTCAAATTTTCCCGTCTTCGGATCGTAATTTTCCAGCCGCCTGGGAAGCACGCCGTCCGGCATCGGGAAATTCTCCGCAAAGGGGTTCCCCGACCCTTTCTTGCAATAGTCGGAAAGGCGCGGTGGGCTTCCTGCATGAAACCAGATCCGGCCCTTGCTATCCATATGCGGCATGCCGATCGGGTTGGGATCGGTCCAGATCACTTGATTGCCCCAGTAAGGCGACGGAGTCGATACCGTCTGTGGATCGTGCGGCGGCATGAGCTTTCGCTCGTTTTCGTCGCGGAACGGATTACTTGCCAGCTTGGCGACCGTGTTGTCCTTCGGATTCAAGGCCCAAATCTCGGCCGACATCCAATCGAGGGTATAGAGCGGCCCGTAGGCATTCGCGCTGGTGTTCCAGTCGTTGGTGCCGATGACGTCATGAATAAATGACTTGTCCGTGTCGATTTCCCATAAAGTGATGACCACATTGCGCTCGACGCCCTGCGGCCGCGGGGGCACCGGCGGCAGCTCGCCGGCCGCAATCCGGCTGCTCCAATCCGCGAACATGGCCAGACCGCGATCATGCCCAAATCGGTCGACCTCCCGGATCATGTCCCCGCCCTCCTGGCCGGACATGAGCCGCCGCTGCCAGGCGAGAGCGGGTGAATCGAACGTTCCGAGGCCCGGCTCGATTTCGCGCGTCGCCTTGTTGCCCACCTGATGGCAGTAGGTGCAGCGCCTCTTCAGGTAAAAGAGGAACTGGGCCTGCGACGGAATGTCTGGATTCTTCGAGGGGAAAGCGCTCTTGGGCGGGATCTTCAGCAGGGAAAACCAGTAATCGGCCGGGTAATATTGCGCCGCCGCGCGGGGATTGGGTGCAACGACAGCAGTCAACGCCACGGTCTTCCCCGGCGTCGCTTCTACGGGCTTTGAATCCACCAGGCCGTAGCCTCGCACCCAGACCTTGTAGGTTGCCTGGGGCAGCTCCGGCAACAGGTAGCGTCCTGCATCATCGGTGACCACGATTTTGCGAAATTTCGTCGGCAGGCCCGTGGTCTCCGCAATCACCCACACGCCGGCTTCGGGTCCTTTCGGGCTGGTTACCATGCCACCGATGTCGTCTGCATCCACCGCAACGCTTTTCGCCTGAGCCTGGGCTGGCGGAACCCCTCCCTGGAGTCGCGTGCTAGTCCACGGGATCGCCACGACCAAAGCCATGCCTAACGTCAGCAACGCGGTTGAGCAGGTGTGTCGCACCGAATTTCTCTTCACAATCATCCCCTTTAATGTCCCAGGTTCCGTCACGGGCGATTCACGATCAGGCGCTTAGATGCCATCCTTACTCGAACACGAGCTGGCTATATCGCAGTTCCTCTTCAGCTGTCAAGAAAAGCGGTCTCTCGCCTCACGGCGCCGTCGTCATGCAGCGCCGTCGTCATGCATTTGACAACGCAACGCAGATAATGATACTTGTCGCCGCCGGGAATAGCGGGAAATTTCCGGACATTTCAAGTAAAGTCATCCGTCAGGAGAATACCGGTGCCGAGTGCCAATCGGCTCAAATTTTTAGCGTCCCTTTTGCTGCTTTGTGTGGCAATTGCAAGCCCTGCTGCGTTCGCCCAGGTCGATTTAGCCGGCGAATGGACGCAGAAATGGCACGAGGACGCGGTCGAGCGGGACGCCGGCCCGGAGATCGGCGACTACACCGGTATGCCCATCAATGACGCGGCGCGCATGCGCGCCGACGCGTGGGACGCGCAAAAACTGGAGATGGTCGAGCACCTGTGCGACCCTCACCCGGCGGATTACGCGCCGCGCGGACCGGCAGACATGCTCCTCTGGTCCGTTACGGACCCGTTCACGCAGGACGTCGTCGCCTGGCACCTGGAGTGGCGCTACATGCTTTCCCAACGAACCATCTATATGGATGGCCGCCCGCATCCTTCTGCAAATGCCCAGGACACCTGGCAGGGATTTTCCACCGGTGAATGGGAAGGGGACATGCTGAAGGTAACCACCACCCATCTGAAGGAAGGATGGCTTCGCCGGAATGGATTGACGCGCAGCGAAAAAGGCACGCTGACCGAATATTTCATTCGCCACGGCGACTTCTTCACGCTGGTAACCGATGTCGAGGATCCGGTCTATATGACCGAGCCTCTCGTCCGCACCTCGAACTGGGTTCTGGCACCCCCGGGAAAGTTCCACGCGAATTACTGCATCCCCAGCGATGAGGTGAATCACCCCGAAGGTTATGTGGCGCATCACTTGCCCGGAGAAAACCCGTTCCTGACTGAGTTCTCGTCCCGCTGGGGCATTCCGATTGAGGCGGCTCGGGGAGGCGCGGAGCAAATGTATCCCGAGTATCAGGAAAAGCTGGCGAAAATGCCGGCGCCGCCCAAACTCCCCGGGCACAGCCAACCGAAGCAATGACGATCAACCCAGGAGCCTGTACGAGCGCTTTACGGGCAACCCTTGCGCTCGCTGCACTTTTATTTTTGGGAACCGGTCGTGCTTCCTCCCGGCAGAATCAGAGTTCCGATCGCAGTCAGGGGAAAGTCGAACTGCTGCACGTCCAGAAGAACGTCTACATGATCGCCGGGGCAGGCGCGAATATCACGGTCCAGGTCGGGGATCAGTTTGTCATCGTCGTGGACGCGGGGCTTCCGCAGATGAGCGACCAGGTTCTCGCGGCGATCCGCAGCTTAACCGACAAGCACATCTTTCTCATTATCGACACCAGTGCCGATGAGGATCACATCGGCGGAAACGAGAATCTGTCAAAGGCAGGCTGGGCGCTGCCCACTTCGGCGCAGAGTCCCGTTCAAAAGCGAGTACAAAACGACTTGGAATTGCCGCCCGGGGCGTCGATCATCGCGCACCTGAACGTACTCGACAGGATGAGCGCGCCTACCGGCCAGAAAGCCCCGTTCCCTTCAGCCCTTTGGCCCACGGATACCTATGACGGCCGCTACTGGAGGTTTTACAACGGCGAAGGCGTTTTCCTCTACCACCCCGCGAACGCGCACACCGACGGAGATAGTTACGTCCTGTTCCGAAGCTCAGACGTCGTCAGTACCGGCGATATTCTGAACCTGGCGAGCTACCCGATGATCAAGGCCGACCGAGGCGGCAGCATCAACGGATCGATCGCCGCCCTGAATCAAATCATCGAAATTATGGAACCGAGGGAAAACGAAGAGGGCGGCACGCTCGTGATTCCCGGTCATGGGCACATCTCCGATAGACATGATGTGGTGAACTACCGCGACATGGTCACGATCATTCGCGATCGGATCCAGCGCGATATAAAAAAGGGAATGACGCTCGAGCAAGTAAAAGCTTCGAAGCCGACGCTCGACTACGACGGCCTTTACGGCGCAACCAGCGGTCCGTGGACAACCGATATGTTCATCGAGGCTGTTTACCGGGAGCTCAGCCAGGGTAAGAGCTGACAAACACGCCTAAATCCACTCGCCGGCGCGCATCACGGGCTCAGAATTTCCCGCCGCGCCGATTCCATCGACATCTACGCGATTCGACCCGATCATCCAGTCGACATGAATCAGACTGCTGTTGACGCCGCGCGGAGCCAGCTGCTCCTTGGTAAGTCCTTCGGCATCTTTCAGACAAGTGCTGTAGGCCTGCCCGAGCGCAATGTGAGAGGCGGCGTTCTCGTCGAACAGGGTGTTCATGAAGAGCAATCCACTCGAGGCAATCGGAGACGAGTGCGGCACCAGGGCCACCTCGCCAAGCCGCCGCGCACCTTCGTCCGTCTCGATCATGCGCTGCAATACCTGGTTGCCTCGCGCGGCATGGGCCTCCACGATCTTTCCGCCCTCAAAGCGCACAGAAATCTCTTCGATCATCGTGCCCTGATACGACAGAGGCTTGGTGCTGGTCACGCGACCTTCCACGCGATCCATGTGCGGCGTGGTGAAAACCTCTTCGGTGGGCATATTGGGGATGCAGTACAGCCCGTTTCGCGCGGTCGTGCCGCCGCCCAGCCAGAGGTGGCCGTCGGCAAGGCCGACGCGAAGATCCGTGCCGGGTCCCCGGAAATGCAACGCCGCGTAGCGCTTCTCGTTCAG
>JBEKTG010000332.1:0-4311 GCA_049516275.1 Candidatus Acidiferrales bacterium | reverse complement strand
ATCGTGGCCGCGAGAGCGTAGAGCGCTTCATTCGTGCAGATGTTCGACGTGGCCTTCTCCCGGCGGATGTGTTGTTCGCGCGTGGCCAGCGTCAGCACGAAACCGCGGCGCCCGGCGCCGTCAGTGGTCTGCCCGGCCAGGCGTCCAGGCATCTGGCGAACGAATTTTTCGCGGGTGGCGATCACCCCAACGTACGGACCGCCATAGCTGGGAGGTATGCCAAATGACTGGCCTTCCATTGCCACGATATCGGCTTCGACGGGCGGCCGAACGATCCCCAGCGATGCGGCTTCGGCAATCGTCGTCACCAGCAGCGCTCCGGCCGCATGAGCCGCTTCAGCGAGCGCAGGCAACTCCTCGATCACGCCGAAGAAGTTCGGTGACTGCACCACGATCGCGGCGGCTTCGCCAAGTTTTGCCTTGGAAAGAGCCTCGGTATCAAGCTGCCCCGATTTCGCATAGCCAATTTCGTCCACTTCCAGGCCGAGATTCTTCGCGTAAGTGGCGAGCACCTGCCGGTATTCCGGGTGCACCGTCCGTGCAACGAGCACGCGATGCTTACCGGTAAGCCGCTCGGCCATCAGCACGGCTTCGGTAAGCGCCGTCGAGCCGTCGTACATCGACGCGTTGGCCACTTCCTGCCCGGTCAGCTGGCACATCAGCGTCTGGAACTCGAAGATCGCGGTCAGCGTGCCCTGGGAAATTTCCGCCTGGTACGGCGTATACGAGGTCAGGAACTCGCCACGCTGGATGATCGCGTCGGCAACAACGGAGCGAACGTGCTGGTAAACGCCGGCCCCAAGAAACGAAGTGTAGCCGCGGGCGTTCTCGGCGGCGCGCGCCTGAAAATACTGGATGATTTCCATCTCCGAGAGCGGCCCGGGCAGATCCAGCGGCTTGCGAAGCCGGAATTTCTCCGGTATGGACTGGAAAAGCTCCTCGACCGAGTCCACGCCGATCGATTCGAGCATTTCCTCCCGTTCAGACGGGCTCTTGGGTAAGTAACGCATCAGTTCGGAGGTTCCTTTGAATGTTCCTTTTGATGTTTAATGTTCCTTCGCTTGCGCCGCGATGTAGGTCTCATAGGCCGCCGCGTCCATCAGCGCCGAAACTTCTTTCGGATCGCTCAGCCGGATCTTTACCAGCCATGCGGAGCCGTGCGGATCCTTGTTGATGATTTCAGGCGTATCGACAAGCTTCGAATTAATCTCGGTAATCTCGCCCGATACAGGCGTGAATATCTCGCTGACCGCCTTTACCGATTCAATCGTTCCAAACGATTCGCCGGCCTTCATCGTCACGCCCAGCTTGGGAAGCTCGGCAAACACCACGTCGCCCAATTCGCTCTGCGCGTAGTCCGTGATGCCGATGGTGCCAACGGGGCCCTCCACCTTGATCCACTCGTGATCTTTCGTGTAGCGATAGTCCGCAGGGTACATGCCGCTCCTTCCAGAGCTGGATTAGTGTGGCCGCTTGTAAAAGGGCAGCGGGACGATGCGGGCCGCCGCCGCTTGGCCGCGAATGCCGATTTCGATGCTGCTCCCGGCAGCGCTCGATTCGGGTGGCACATAAGCCATCCCGATATTCTTCTTGAGAAAGGGCGCTGGCCCGCCGCTCGTGACGCACCCGGCATCGCGTCCGCCGATCTGCACGGGATACCCGTCCCGTCCGATCCGCTTATCGATCATCTCGAAGCCCACGAGCTTGCGCCCGATGCCAGACTGTTTTTGCGCGGCCAGCACGTCGCAGCCCAGGAACCGCCCCTTTTCAAGCTTGCAGATCCACCCAAGGCCGGCTTCTAGCGGCGTGGTCGTCTCGTCGATTTCATGCCCATAAAGGCACATCGCCGCCTCCAGGCGCAGCGTATTCCGGGCGCCCAAGCCGCAGGGAATCATGCCAAAGGCTTCTCCCGCCTGCATGAGTTCGCCCCACAACTTTTCCGAGAATTGCGGATCGAAATAAATTTCAAAGCCGTCTTCGCCGGTGTATCCAGTCCGGGCGATCAAGCAATCGACGCCGCTCACTTTTCCGAAAGTGAAGTGGTAGTAGCGGATCGGATCGAGTACGACCGGGGTGAGCTTCTGCAGAATCTCTTTGGCGCGCGGCCCCTGCACGGCCAGCTGCGAGTAGCGCGGGCCCGCGTTCTCCACCTCGGCGCCCACTTCGTTCTTCGAGACAATGTGGTCGAAGTCGCGATCCTGGTTGCTGGCATTGACGCACAGCAGGTAATGTGTGTCGGAAATTTTATGTACAAGCAGGTCGTCAACGAAGGTGCCGCGCTCGGTCATCAGTCCCGAATACTGCGCCTGCCCGACCACGAGCTTGGCAGCATTGTTGCAGGTCACCCACTGTACCAGATCGAGTGCGGAATGCCCGCGAACCTCGATTTCCCCCATGTGGCTCACGTCGAACAACCCCGCCCGGGTGCGCACCGCTTCGTGCTCCGAAAGAATGCCGGAGTATTCCACCGGCATGTCCCAACCGCCAAAATTGACCATCTTGGCGCCCAGGCCGCGGTGAATGGCATTGAAAGCCGTTTTTCGAAGCTCAGCGGTAGCGGGTGTGCTCACTATTGAGTCTCAGGATGAGTAATAAAAACCGTAGCACGCACATTTTAGGGTGTCAAGAAAAGGGCGTGAATTCCAGCCCGGAACTGCCTGTTAAATGTCCAATAAGTTGATTATCTCGAAGCCGGGGCCGCCGATTGTCACATTGCAGTAGTGTTCGCAGCGCCGTCTTTGGATATACTGACCCCTCTCGAAGCTGATTTCCGGGTACCGGCAAAAGGGGAGATCCACCTGTGGGAACCATGGACAACGACGAGCGGCCCAAGCTAAGCACCAACCAGAAAGCCCTTAAGATCAACCTCGACCCCATGTTTTACGGCACGTTCGCGGAAATCGGCGCCGGTCAAGAAGTGGCGCGCTGGTTCTTCAAAGTGGGCGCTGCCGCCGGGACTATCTCCAAGTCCATGTCTGCCTATGATATGGCCGTCAGCGACGCCATCTACGGGCGCTGCAAGCGCTATGTCTCCCGCGAGCGCCTGCAGGGCATGCTCGACCATGAGCACGGTCTCAACCTGGAACGCCTGCAATCGACCCGCCGGGACAGCACGGCCTTCTTCGCCTTCGCCAACACCGTCGCGGCCCGCAACTATCTCGGCACCAACGAGTGCCACGGCTGGATGGGTGTCAAGTATCAGGCCCACCCGCGCGATCAGGATAGCCAGATCATCATCCACGTCCGGATGCTCGATCGCGAAAACGATCTGCAGCAGGAAACCCTCGGCATCGTGGGAGTGAACCTCCTCTATGGCGCTTTTTTCCTGCATCACAAGCCGGAGATGCTGCTCGAATCGCTGCTCGATAACCTCACCATCCAGCGCGTCGAGATCGACATGATCGAGTTCTCCGGCATCGAATTCCGCCACGTCGATAACCGCATCATGAGCCTGAAACTCGTCCAGCTGGGACTGAGCGGCGCGGCGATGTTCGGCCCCTCCGGCGAGGTGCTTCAGCCATCGGAGGTGCTGCGGAAAAGGCCCATTCTCGTTGAGCGCGGGAGCTTCCGCCCGGTTACCAAGGTCAATATCGACATGATGAAGAGTGCCCACGAGCGCTTCGCTTCAGAACTGGGCGCCGAGGGTGGGCAGGTGGTCGAGTTGATGGAAATCACCATGCGCAACCTGCTCTCCGAAGGCAAGATCGATTTGACGGACTTCCTCGCGCGTGCCGATCTGCTCGCGGCCGTCGGCAAGACGGTTTTGATCTCGGATTATTTTGAATACTATCGTCTCGCGGCTTACCTGACGCGCTATACCAACCAGCCCATTGCAGTGACCATGGGACTGGCGAGCCTCGAAGACCTCTTCAAGGAGCAGTATTACGCCTCGCTCGAGGGCGGTATTCTCGAGGCCTTCGGAAAGCTGTTCACGAAGGACTTGCGGATTTACGTGTATCCGCTGAAAGACCCGGAAACCGGCCAGATCAGCACCGTGGAAAACGTCAAGATGCCCGGCGCCGTCCAGAGTCTCTACACCCACCTCGTGGAGCGCGGGCGCATCAAGCAGGTCGACAATTTCGATGAAAGCGTGCTGCACATCTTCTCGCGCGACGTGTTGCGGCGCATCAAGGACCAGGACGAGTCGTGGGAGACGATGGTCCCGCCGGAAATTGCCGACGTCATCAAGAAACGCCACTATTTCGGCTATCGCGAACAGGAAATGTCGGACGCGCCTTTGCCCAAGGTAACCAGCCCGGCCAGGTACTGACCTATTCGGACTGCACAAGTTTGCCAAGGCGGGCCTGGCGC
>JBEKTG010000331.1:0-4364 GCA_049516275.1 Candidatus Acidiferrales bacterium | reverse complement strand
CCGGATGTCCGGTGCAACCGGACAACTTCATGGAGACGCTGCTCTATCTTCTACACATGGCCGCCGGCCGAGCGCCCATGATTCCGCTCGATGAAGCGTTGCGCCCCACATGGCTGTTCGGGGCCACCGTGCACGAAGGCTGTGACCGCGGCGGCTATTACGAGCAGGGCGAGTTCGCCGAAGAATACGGATCTCCGCTTTGCATTGTAAAGCTCGGATGCTGGGGGCCAGTGGTGCAGTGCAATGTCGGCAAGCGCGGGTGGATGGCCGGGATCGGCGGCTGCCCTAACGTTGGCGGCATTTGTATCGGCTGCACCATGCCGGGCTTCCCCGACAAATTTATGCCGTTTATGGATCAACCTCCGGGGTCGTTATTGTCGTCCAATGCAGTCATGACCTATGGCAGGGCGATCCACGCTTTGCGCAGGTTTACCCAGTCTTCACTGAACAAAGAACCGAGTTGGCGGCGGAAGATTTCAAAGCCCAACTCTCAGACGAACACATAGTCTAAAAGGTGAAGTTATGATCTGCATCGGGAGCGCCGAATCGATTGCGCAAGCCTTCCCCGAGGAATCGAACGAACCACCCGCGATAAGTCCAGCCGAGGCAGAAACTCTCCTCGTCGACCTCGCCGCCGTATTTCTCAACAACTCGTCGCAGTCCGCAAATTCAACGGGCTTTCCCCCCTCGCAGGAGCCGCATGAGGACGAGGATCAAGAGCGCTTGCCCAACGTCGATGCGATTTACCGCGCCCTAGTCGAGCAGATTCCCGCCGTAGTCTTCATGGCGCATCTGGATCGCGGCATCGGCGAAGCCTACGTCAGCCCCCAAATCGAGGCGACTTTGGGTTTCACGCAGGAAGAGTGGCTGGAAGATCCGATCCGCTGGTACCAGCAGATTCATCCCGACGACAAGCAACGCTGGAGCGTGGAGGCGGCGCAGATGTTTCTCTCGGGCTCGCCATTACGCTCGGCATATCGAGTAATGGCGCGGGATGGCCGCACCGTCTGGTTTCACTGTGAAGCCAAAATGATTCGTCGCAAGAATGGCCGGCCCTGGTTTATCCACGGCACTGCCTTTGACATCACCGAACTGAAGCGTGCCGAACAGGAACTGCAAAAGGCCGAGGCAAAATTTCGCGGACTGCTGGAAGCCGCGCCGGACGCGGTCGTGGTGGTCAATCGCGAAGGCAAGATTGCCATCGTCAACGCGCAGGTGGAAAAATTATTTGGCTACCGCCGGGAAGAATTGCTGGGCCAACCGCTGGAAATGTTGGTACCTCCACGTTTGCGTCAGCGGCATAGCGCGCATCGCGAGAGTTTTTTCGCCACGCCGCGCGTGCGACCCATGGGCGCCGCTGGAGAAGAACTTTACGGCCTGCACAAAGACGGTCACGAGTTCCCCGTGGAAATCAGCCTGAGCCCGCTGGAGACCTCGGAGGGCATGCTGGTTTCGAGCGCCATTCGCGACATCTCCGAGCGCAAGCACATGGAGAAAACGATTCTCGAAATCAGCGCCCGCGAGCAGCGCCGCATCGGCCAGGATTTGCACGACGGTTTGGGGCAGCACCTCACCGGCATCGCTTTCATGAGCAAGGTGCAGGAACAGAAACTGGCCGAGAAAGGCCTGGCCGAAGCCGCCGAGGCCGCGCGCATCGTCGGCCTGGTCAATGAGGCGATCCACACCACCAGAGAACTCGCTCACGGCTTGCTCCCTGTGGGCTCCGACGCTCAAGGCCTCATGTCGGCTTTGAAGCGCTGGTCGGCGGAGGTGGAAGAGCTGTTCCATATTTCCTGCCGCTTCTGCTGCGACGATCCCGTGCCCATGGATGATGATGACGCCAATCTCTCCACCCACCTGTATCGCATCGCTCAAGAAGCGGTGAATAATGCCATCCGCCACGGGCAGGCAAGGAACATCACGATCCGCCTTTTGGCCGACGAGGATTACGGCACATTGACCATCGAAAACGATGGGACTAGCCTGCGGGAGTCGCACGCCTCCAACTCTGGGATGGGAATGCAGATTATGACTTACCGTGCCCGGATGATTGGCGGATCGTTGCAGGTGGAGAGCGGCGAAACACACGGAGTCACGATTACCTGCGTTTTTCCGTTAGGCAGAGGCGATAAACGATTGATGAAGGTTGCTCATGATCACTAGAAACGACGTGAACATGTTTCCCACGAAAAAGAAAACGGTGTTTGTGGTCGACGACCACCCCATTGTTCGCCAGGGGTTGACCCTGCTGATCAATCGCGAACCCGATTTGGCCGTGTGCGGGGAAGCGGAAGAAATGCATGCGGCACTGTCGGCAATTTCCCACGCGCGCCCCGACATTCTGATTGTCGACATTTCGCTCAACGGGCCCGATGGCCTGGAATTGCTCAAGAACATTCGCATCACGTCGCCGCGGCTGCCGGTGCTGATTCTTTCCATGCACGACGAATCGATTTATGCCGAGCGCGCCCTGCGCGCGGGCGCCAATGGCTACATCATGAAGCAGGAAGCTACTGAGAAGGTTCTGGTGGCGCTCAGGCGTATCCTGAGCGGCGAAATCTATGTCAGCGCCCGCATCGCCAACAGCATGTTGCAACATTACGTTCACGGCGGCAATTCTTCTCCGCAGTCGTCGGTCTCCGAGTTGACCGACCGGGAACTGGAAGTATTCCGCCTGATCGGCGAAGGCCATGGGACGCGGCAAATCGCCGAGGCGCTGCACCTTAGCGTCAAGACCGTCGAATCCTATCAGGCTCACATCAAAGAAAAACTCTGCCTGCGCAGCGCGCGCGAACTGGTACAGCACGCGGTGGAGTGGAATGTGCGGGAGAAAACTGCTTAAAAACTCCTCTGAAGGACAAACGCCGCACAATCCCAGACGGGCCGCCCAGCAGACGCTCTCCTCAAAGCCGCAACGGTATTAGCCGATTTTTCACACAGCAGTAACACCTGCGTAAGATCCGCTGGCTGATACTCCCCAGTGGCTGCCGAGCTCTGCTCGAAGCTAGAAGCTGCTCCTGCTTACTTCAGTACCATCACCTCGGTGACCGCCGGGTACCTCGCCCACACCTCATCTTCTCATTACACTGTTCACCTGGAGACCGGTTCGTGACCACAGACGAAGAATTAGGCGTGCTCGAAACCCAGTTGCGCCGCTTGAAGATCGAGTACGAAGTTTACTTCAGCAATCCGACCAAGCGGCCTCCCACTGACATCGAGTGGAAGGTGCTCTCGCTGCTGCGCAAATTCTCCGACGGCGGCCGCATGAGCTTTTCCCAACGTTACCGTTACAACGAAATGGCCCAGCGCTACGCCGTCTACAGCGATCTGTGGCGCAAGAAGTCCCGCATCCGCGAAGAAGGCTACCGTCGCCCGCAAGATGCGCTCCTGTCCGTGCAAGGCGTCCGTGACGAAGAGCCCCACAAACCGCAGCACAAGGTGTACGGCGTAAGCAAAGCCGCCGCCGCAGTCGCAGCCGGCACAGCCGGAACGCAGCCCTTCACGATGCACGAAAGCGAAGGAGGTCGCGAACAGGTGGAGCGGCTTTACAACACGTTGGTAGCCGCCAAGAAAAAGGCGGGAGAAAATGTCTCCGGCAGCCTGGATTCGTTCTCCACCTTCGTGCAGAAGAAAACGGAACAGATTCGTAAGCAGTACAACTGCCAAGACGTGGAGTTTTCGGTCGAAGTGGCGAATGGCCAGGTCAAGCTGAAGGCCAAGGCGAAGACATAGCCGAGCGCTCTGATGCACTCAAGAGCCGATCTCGGTCAGATACGGACCTACGACAAGGCGATGGGCGCTGCTGACATAGGATAACCAGCCAAGCGCGCCTCAATCCTAAAATTGAAGGTCATCGGAGCGGCAACTGCGCTCGTAGGTTTCGCTTTTCTGTACGGACTATGTGGCGGCCAAGCGCGGAGGGCAAGCCCACCGCTGGCCACCACGCGTGGATCGATCTTAGGGCGATTACGCTGCTCTATCTCGGCGTCATGCTGCTGGTGGCAGACCTTAGAGACGCCACAATCATGGAGATCGGACCTGACGGGCGGCGCCGTTGAACCGCAAAGGACCGGTCGGTCGATCTTGTTTTTACGGCGGTCTCGCGGTCACATACATCGAGGGTTATCTCTATTTGCGCTCCATCGGCCTGAATCCACTCTGACACACGGCCAGAAACGTGATCGACAGACCTCGGACCAGTCCTGTTTTTCGGTCCTTCGTTTAAACCTCGCGCCCTTCGTCGTTGATGAATTTCAGCCCTTCGATCTCTTCGTCCGTTTTGCGCGGGCGACCACCGCTCCTGATAGAATCTTCGGTCGCTCCGCACTAATCCTTTCATAGCCGAGGCCGATCATGTCCCATAG
>JBEKTG010000330.1:0-5252 GCA_049516275.1 Candidatus Acidiferrales bacterium | reverse complement strand
AGGCAATTCAACCCCGCCAATCGGGAGATTGGCGTTCCCAGGGGGAAGTCGCGGGTTTGCGCTGCCGGTTATAATGCAGATGTCCATTCGCGCGCAGGCTGTGGCGCGATTCCCAAACCTATGCGCGCTGTCGACATCATTCGCAAGAAACGTGACGCTGGAGAGCTCTCGCGCGAGGAAATCGAGTTCCTCGTTCAGGGCGCGACTCACGGCACTTTTCCCGATTACCAGCTTGCTGCTTGGCTGATGGCGGTGGTCTGGCGCGGCATGACGGCTGCCGAGGCGGCTGCCCTCACGGAGGCGATGCTGCATTCGGGCGAGGTGATCGACTTTGCCGGCATTCCCGGCGCCAAGGTGGATAAACACTCCACGGGCGGCGTTGGCGATAAGACCTCCCTGGTGATTGCGCCCGTGGTCGCGGCGGCCGGCTCGCTGGCGCACGCGCGCACCTCGGTGCCCATGTCAGTGCCCATATCAGCGCCGATTTGCGTGCCGATTTCGGTGCCAATGATCAGCGGGCGCGGCCTTGGCCATACTGGCGGAACGCTGGACAAGCTTGAATCCATCCCCGGTTTCAACGTGAACCTCTCGCTTGGCGAGTTTCGTCGGGTGCTCGAAACGTGCGGCTGCGCGCTGATCGGGCAGACTCCCGAGATTGCCCCGGCCGACAAGAAGCTTTACGCGCTGCGCGACGTGACGGCCACCGTCGAAAGCCCGTTCCTCATCTGCGCTTCCATCATGAGCAAGAAAATGGCGGAGGGAATCGACGCGCTGGTGCTGGACGTGAAGACCGGCAGCGGCGCCTTCATGAAGAATCCCGCCGATGCCGAGTATCTGGCGGGATTGATGGTGGAAACGGGCAAGCGCATGGGCAAAAAGATGGTCGCGCTCATCACCGATATGGACCAGCCGCTGGGCCGCAAAGTCGGCAACGCGCTGGAAATCGAGGAAGTGCTTGAAATTCTGAACGGCCAGGGCCCGGCCGATCTGCGCGAGCTTTGCGACGAACTCTCCGCGTGGATGTTCTTGCTGGGCGGGCGCGTGAAGACGGTCGAGGAGGGTAAGCAGCTGGCCGCGGAAATGATCGCCTCGGGCCGCGCTCGCGACGCTTTCCGCGAAGTCATTCGACTGCAGGGCGGCGACCCGCGCGTCGTGGACGAGCCCAGCCGCCTTCCCCGCGCGAAGTCCGAGCAGCACGTCACCTCGCATCGCGGTGGCTACGTCACGGCAATTCAGTGCGAGCAGATTGGCGTCGCCAGCATGATGCTCGGCGGCGGGCGCGAGAAGATGGAAGACAAGATCGATCCCGCCGTGGGACTGATTATCGAGAAGAAAGTGGGCGACTCCGTAAAAGCCGGCGAAACGCTTTGCACAATTCGCTACAATTCGGAGGCGCGGCTTCGCGAGGCCGCGGCCCTTTTGGTCCGAAGTTTCGAGATCGGAGCGCAGCCGCCAATTGCGCAGCCGCTGGTGCGCAAGATCATCGGGGCATAATTGCAAGCCGCGACAAGAACATGACTGAATACGACGCTTTGATTGCCGGAGCAAAACTTGCCAGGGAGAATGCGCACGCGCCGTTCTCCAACTTTCGCGTGGGGGCGGCGCTGCGGGCAAAGTCCGGGAGGATTTACACCGGTTGCAACGTGGAGAACGCGAGCTACGGGCTCACCTGCTGCGCGGAACGCGTCGCTATCTTCAAGGCTGTTTCGGAAGGTGAGCACGGCTTTGACGCCATCGCTGTCGTGGCCGATACCGAGACGCTGACGCCACCCTGCGGCGCTTGCCGCCAGATCATCTGGGAGTTCTGCGGGGACGTTCCGGTGATTCTTGCGAACCTTCAGGGCAAAGTGGAATACGAGCGGTCTGGCAGGCTGCTGCCGCGCGCCTTCGATGCGGGCTTTCTTTAGGCAACAAAAAGCTCAGGCCCGGCTTGAACCGGGCCTGAGGACTGAGTTTAGTGGGCCGCTGTAGTGAGCTGCAAATCCCCGCGAACGATCAGCCGATGTGCAGGTTGTTCGTCACCGAGAAAACGCCCGGGACTTCGTTGGCGCGGATTCGCGCGATGTTGGCATCCATCTGGTTCATCACGGCTCCCTCCAGCGTCACGTGGCCGTTATTCACAATGATGTGGATGGACGGCACTGCACCCATTGCGTAGCGGCCGAGCGTGTCGCCTGAGAAAATGCGCCGGAATGCGGCCCGGCGGATCTGGTCGTCAAAATTCGACACCGGCAGCACCTGGATGTTGTCGACCACCTGCGTAACGCCCTCCACGTGCTGGACGGCCTTTTCCGCGTCGGACTTGGTTACTGGGAGCACTACCTGGCCGGATAGGACGACCTGGGTGCCGTTGAGCTGGTAGGTGATGTTGTCGAATACGCCGTACCACGGATTCATGACCAGCGCATGGTGTACGTGTTTGTTCAGCGCCTGTTCGTTGACCGTCTGGTCCTGCGTGGTGGCGGCGCTCGCCGTGTAGGCCCCTATCGTGACGGCAGCCAGCGCGATGGCGACGGAAACGCGCGCTACTTTCAGCAAATTAGAGCGGAATTTCATGGCATCTCCTTTTCTGGTGATTCCCCGTACGGCGGTATTAAAGGCAAGGGGCATGCCAAAGTTGACTGGCGGTCACTGCTCGTAATTGCTTATCTCTCAGGACGTTTGTGTCGCGGGTCGGGGAAGAGCCTGTAGGGACAATTTCTCCCATCTGGCTGAGTTCCACCGGCGGCGCTGCTTTTCGGCCAGCCTGTGACTCTGGCGCGCTGCTTGGCAATCTGTGCTTGATTCGTCTGGGGCTGCGGCGTACGATGCCGTCGCTTCAAACACGAGGTTGATCGAGTGCGATCGGTCTGCTACTGAAATGGATAGTGCGGGAACAACTTGCGCTGAAACGGCGCGGCGCGCGTTCGCGGCGGCCGTACTGGCCGTGGCAATTTTGTGGATGGCGCTTGGCGCGTTCGCGCAGAGTGGGGAAGTCTACAAAGTGAGGCTGTCGCCTGTGCCGCTCGATCAGGGAATGCTGGCGACGGTGGCGGGGTCGGGTTCGCTGACGGCGGTGCTTTCCGGGAAAACGCTCAAGATCAGCGGGACGTTTGCCGGGCTGAAGTCGCCCGCCATTGCGGCTCAGATTCATCGTGGGGCGAAGGCAGTACGCGGCCCGGTGATCCTCGATGTGCCGGTGCCGAACGCCGCCAGCGGGACGATCAGCGCCTCCATTGACCTCACGGCAGAACAGGTGGAAGACCTCCGGAACAGCAGCCTCTACATACAGGTCAACTCGCAGGGCGCCCCGGCGGGCAACTTGTGGGGATGGTTCTTGCGGGAGAAACCGTAGAAGAGGATTGCGATGAGTCGATTAAGGGCGTTGGGAATATTGGCGCTGCCTGTCACGCTGACGCTGGCGCTTGGTTTGTCGGTCGCTTCGGGAAGGCAGGCACCGGCGGGCGGAGTTTACACGGCCGATCAGGCGAATGCGGGGCGCGCGACGTTTCAGTCCACGTGTGCCGCGTGCCATCAACCGGATCTCCGCGGCAGCATGGATGCGCCGCCGCTGGCTGGCAACAACTTTGTGAATGCCTGGAGCACGCGAACCACCGCCGATCTCTTCAGCCGTATCCGTTACACCATGCCGGCTAATAATCCGGGCTCGCTGAGCGACCAGGACGCCGTCAATCTGACGGCTTTTATTCTTCAGTCGAATGGATCTCCGGCTGGCACCACGCCGCTTACCGCGACCTTGGCAGTACCGATCGTCAGTGTGGCCAAGGCTGGGCCAGGAGGTTCCGCTGCGCAAGCGGCGCCGAAGCCACCGCCTCCGCCCTCGGACGATGCTACTCCGCGCCGAGCCGCCGGTCCTGCGACCGGGGTTACCATTGAGGGAGAGGTGCGCAATTACATACCGGTCACCAGCGAAATGCTGGTTCATCCCGATCCGAACGATTGGCTGATGATCCGCGGGAATTATCAGGCCTGGAGCCACAGTCCGCTGACGCAGATCAACACGCGAAACGTGCATGATTTGCGCCTCGCCTGGGTGTGGGGGATGAATGAGGGCACGGGCTCGAACGAGCCCAGCCCGCTCGTACACAACGGAATCATTTACCTTGTGAACCCGGACAATATTGTGCAGGCGCTCGATGGTCCCACCGGCGAGCTGATCTGGGAAAATCGCCTGCGCCCACCCGGCCGCCAGAGCGGCGGCACCGGAGCCATGCGATGCGCATCTGGAGGGCCTCGATGCGCGCACGGGCAAGACGCTTTGGGACACCGTCCTCGCGGACACATCCAAGGGATTCGGCAACTCGAGCGGACCCATCGTAATAAACGGCAAAGTGTTGCAGGGACTTGGCGGCTGCAATCGCTACAAGGCCAGCGACAGCGAACAGGGCTGCTTCATCAGTGCGCTGGACGCTGCCACCGGCAAGATTCTTTGGCGGTTCAACACCGTCGCGCGATCCGGCGAGCCCGGCGGCGATACCTGGGGCAAGCTGACCAACATGCTGCGCGCGGGCGGCGAGACATGGATTACCGGCAGCTACGATCCGGAGCTGAATCTCACTTATTGGGGCGTCGCTCAGCCTAAGCCCTGGATGCAGGTGAGCCGCGGCTCCGGCGTGAACGACCAGGATCTGTACACCAGCTCCACTTTGGCGCTGCGTCCCGATGACGGCTCGCTTGCCTGGTACTACCAGCATGTGGCGGGTGAGTCTCTCGATCTCGACGAAGTCTACGAGCGCGTGCTGGTCGACATCGGAGACTTGAAGGCCGCCTTCACGATCGGCAAGACCGGCATTCTGTGGAAGCTCGACCGCAAGAACGGCAAATTCATCTCCCAGAAGGAGACGATGTTTCAGAACGTCTTCAGCGGCCTGGATCCGAAGACGGGGAAGCTGACGTACCGGCCCGACGTGGTCGAGCAGAAGATTGGCGAGGGCGTGCAGGTTTGCCCCAGCACCGAGGGCGGCCACGACTGGCCGGCGATCAGCTATTACCCTCCCACGGGAATTCTGATCATCCCGCTGAGTCAGAGCTGTATGGAGATGTTCGGCCGCAAGGTCGAGTTCGTGGATGGTTCGGGCGGCGGCTCGGCCGATCGCAGATTTTATGAGATGCCCGGCACCGACGGCAATGTCGGCAAACTGGTCGCGTACGATGTGAAGACGATGAAGGAGGTCTGGAGCTGGCAGCAGCGTCCTCCCTTCCTTACGTCGGTGCTTTCTACCGGTGGCGGCCTGGCATTTATAGGCGATCTC
>JBEKTG010000329.1:0-4385 GCA_049516275.1 Candidatus Acidiferrales bacterium | reverse complement strand
GATCGGGGCACATCTGGAAGCGGACAATATCAGCGGTGCAAACCGTCACAATAACGTCGATAGAATTCCCCCGGCTCGTAGTGCAGTGGAACACCACGCCGGTGCTCGTCTTTTCAAAAGAAGATATCGCCCGCACGGACTCGTGCTGCTCGAGTTCAGCCTGCGGTGCTGGCGCCGCGCTGGCCTGCGCTCCTTTCGCCGTGAGCAACGCCGGCGCGGCCCCGGCGAGCGCCAGCACTTCCCTTCTGGTCACCATATGATTTCTTTCCCCTGGGACTCCACCAGACACCTGAACGCAGCAATCCCCGCCAAATGCTCTGATTCGATGCGCATGATTGCACTGCTCGGGCGGGAATTCAATCCTTCGGCAGCCGGAACGCAATATACTCGCCGGAAAAAGTTCCGCCGCCAATCGCGAGCACAATGTACTGCCTTCCACCGAGCATGTAAGTCATCGGCGTCCCACTCTGCGGCGCCGGCATGTAAACCGCACCCACTTCCTTGCCGGTGGCCTTGTCGTAGGCGTGCAGGATCGCTCCGCGCCCGTGCGAAGGAATCGTAGTCGCCAGAGGATCGCCCGAGATCACCAGCGTTTTCGTCACGAGCGTCCCCGCGTGCCCCGCCTGTCCGGTGCGCGGAATCGTCAGTCCCTTCAGCGCGGGACTGTCGCGCACCACGTCCGGCGTCTCCCCGTGCGGCACCTGCCAGACGAACTCACCCGTGTCCAGATTGATCGCCGTAATCGTTCCATAAGGCGGCTTGATCACCGGCAATCCCTGCGCGTCGATATCCTCGCGGCCCCCGTGCCCTTCCACGTAATTCATATCCGACGCGCCCGGCTTCGGTTTGAACAGACTCATAATCCGCAGGCAGGAGTTGCAGGCCTGCACATAAAAGATATGCGTCTCGGGATCGTACGAGCCTCCGGGCCAGTTGGTCCCGCCAAAGCTCGTGCCGAGGGTCAGCGTGCCCAGCTGCGTCTCCGAATTCACCACCGGCGGCGTGAAGATCGGCCCCATTTTGTAGCGCTCGATGGCCTGAAGCGCCGCATTGCGAAGCTCGGGCGTAAAATCGATCAAGTCATCGACGGTCACGCCGTTGCGCGCGTAAGCCTTCGGCCGCGTGGGCATCGGCTGCGTCGGGGAATACCACTCCCCGGGCACAGCGCCTTTTTCCACGGGCTTCTCCTCAAACGGCCACACCGGTTTGCCGGTCACGCGGTCGAGCACGTAGAGAATTCCCTGTTTGGTAGGCTGCGCGAGAGCCTTGATCGTGCGGCCATTCACGGTGATATCCGTCAGCACCGGCGCGCAGGAAATATCCATGTCCCACAGTCCGTGATGGACGAGCTGGTAATACCATTTCCTCTGCCCGGTCTTCAGGTCCACCGCCACGAGCGAATCGCCAAACAACCCGTTTCCCGGGCGGTGCCCACCGTAATAATCGCCCGTCGGCATTTCCACCGGCAGATACGCCAGCCCAAGCTCCTCATCCACGGACATCTGCGCCCACACGCCCGTATTGCCGTTCGCGGCCCACGAACTGTCGAGCCACGTGTCGTTCCCAAATTCGCCGGGTTTCGGAATCGTTCGAAACGTCCAGATCAGCTTCCCGGTCCGCACATCGAAAGCGCGGACGAGCCCCTTGGTGTTGTTGTGCGTCACCGGAACCGAGCCTTCGTTGAAGGCGGCACCGACAATACTTTCATCCTTCGCCACGATCGGCGCCGACTGCAATCCAATCTCGCCCTTCACCAGATCGATCTGCTCGCCCGTGCCGAACTCCGCGCCGCGCTTCAGATCGACAACGCCGTTCTCGCCAAAGCCTCGAATGGGCGCACCCGTCTTTGCGTCGAGCGCAACCAAACGGTATCCCGGCGTAACGTAGAGAACTCGCGAGTCGTTCCCGTCGCTCCAATACGCGAGCCCGCGTCCCGAAAGCCGTCGCGGAGCCTTCTCTCCGCGCTCGCCTTCGTTTTCGCTGTGCATCCACAGCAGCTCACCGGTAGCCGCGTCAAGCGCCACCACCGCGCGCCGCGTCCCGGCCGTCGCATACAGCACCCCGCCAATCATCAGCGGAGTCCCTTCCAGCCGGTATTCCGGCCGCGGACCGAAACTATCCACCTTGAATGTCCAGGCAACTTCCAGCTTGTTGAAATTCCCAGCGTCAATCTGATCGAGCGGACGGTAATGCGTGCTCGCAAGGTCCGCCCCGTAAGTAGGCCATTGGGAATTATTCCCACCGGATTGCGCGCCAATTCTCGCCGGCCACACGGCGAGAGCCGCCAAAACCAGCATCGCCACAGTCGCGATCGAGAGAATTCTTAACTCGCTCTTGCCAAACGACGGTTTTCTCATCAGTAGCGGAGCACCAGTTCCTTTGCATTACCAGGCGCGCCCAGTTTTGCGTACACCACCGAGGATGAATCGAAATACCAGCCCGCTTCGGCAGCCTCAAGGTCGCGCTGAGAAGAGAGATGCGGAATCTCCTTGCCGTTGACGCTCGCGTGTTTGGGTCGCCCGGTTTTGCTGAACTTGGCGATAAACGTCTTCCCGGATTCGCCCACGTTCAAAGAAATCTCACTCCCGTTTTTCTGTGCTGCGCACTTCACGATTTCCTGCACGTGCGCGCGCTCGTCATCGTCATAAACCGTGCACTCCGCAGCCGAGCTGACCCGGATGCCCAGCGTCACAGAACTCCACGGCTTCTCCTCGACGTAAAGCGTCTCCGGCCCCATCGCGATGATCGAATTGTCTCGAACGTAAACCGGCATCACGTCGAGCGGCGGCCGAACGCGCAGATACCGAGGCCCTCTGTGTTCCGCGCCCGTTTCGTACTCATACCAGCTGCCCTCCGGCAGGTAAACCATCCGCTCGTTCACCGCCGTGCACACGGGCGCCACAAGCAACGCATCGCCAAACATGTACTGGTCCTGAATGTTGTGCGTGCACGGATCGTCCTGAAACTCGAGCGCCATCGACCGAATCATTGGGAGACCGGTTTTGGTAGCGCTGTAAGCGTGCGAATAAATATAAGGAAGCAGCCGGTACCTCAGCTTCGCGTATTTCCGGTAATTCTCGACAGCCCGGCCTCCGAACGCCCATGGCACGCGCAGCGGCGAGCCATTGAATCGCACGTGCGACTGCAGCATATTCATCTGCATCCAGCGGATGTAGAGTTCCGGCGTCAGATCGTGCCCATTCGCGGAATTAAACCCTCCCACGTCGCTATTCCAGAAAGGAACGCCGGAAAGCCCGATGGAAAGCCCCGCCCGCAGCGTCGACGCCATTTCCTCCCAGTCGCACTGCGGATCGGCCGACCAGCACACCGGAAACCGCTGCATGCCCGCGGTGCCGGATCGCGCATCCACCAGCCCGCGATACTCCGAATTCCCGGCAACCGCCTCGTAGGTCGCTTTCTGATAAAGCAGCGTGAAAAGATTGTGCATCTCCAGACCGGTGCGCCCGTTCGAATAATAGGCGTCGGCGGGAGTGTCCTCGCCGAAATCGGACATCGCCACCCCGAAGCAGCCAGCCTTCATGTAGGCGGCCACTTTGTCCTTCCACCATTGCGCCGCGGCAGAATTCGTGAAATCGGGAATCACGACGGCCCGTCTGTTGGTCCCGTAAAAGCGGGCTCGCCACGCATCGTCGCGTTCGACCGCTTCCAGCGACTCCTCGATCTGCATTTTGGCGCGATTCCCGCCCAGCAGAATAGCCTCGTAGGGAGAGCCATCCTTCCGAGTGAGCACGTATCCTCGCGCCTTGGCTTCCTGCGCGGCCTCTGAATCCGTCATCAGAAACGGGGAGGTATGAATCCCAACCTTGATGCCCAGTTTCCCAAGTTCATCGGACATTTCCCGGATCTGCGCAAGCCCCTCCTGCGGGTGCGAGTCCTCGGCGGCCAGCAGCGGGCTGAATAAATCCAGCGGGAGATCGAGCTCCCGGAACTTCTTCGCAACGCCCAGAGCGCTCGTTTCGCCCGTCTTGCTGCGGCTGTCGGTAACAAACCACACCCCAAAGGACTTCTTCGGCGGAAACGCCGGCCAGCCGGTAATCTCATCATAACGGGCCAGAATCTCTTTCATGCTCGGCCCATAAATGATGAAGAAATCCAGCCGCGGATCGTCCACCAGAAACGTATACGACACCACGGACCGGCTGCCGATGTCCCAACGGTTGCGAAACGTCGTGTTCACAAAAATGCCGTAGCCGCCGGTGCTCATCGCAAACGGAATCGCCTTGTGCGTATCGTCGGTTCCCGCGCCCCATGCATTCACGAGCCAGCCGTTCACCCGCAGCCCAACCTTGTTCAGCTTGGTGAATCGCTCTCCCAGTCCGTAGAAACTTTCGTCCTCCGGAAGCGCCAGCGTTTCATTCGATCTG
>JBEKTG010000328.1:0-4928 GCA_049516275.1 Candidatus Acidiferrales bacterium | reverse complement strand
GTTCTACGCGAAGCTCGGCTGGCGGCTCGACGCCGACTACGACAACGGCAAAGATTTCCGCATCATCCAGTTCACGCCGCCCGGCTCGGGATGCTCGGTGATCTTCGGCAAGAACGTGACTCCGGCGGCGCCCGGCTCGGCCCAGGGACTGTACCTGATCGTCTCCGACATCGAGGCCGCCCGCAAAGCGTTGCTCGAGCGCGGCATTCAGGTGAGCGAAGTGTTCCACAACGAAGGCGTGTACGCGGGCACGGACGAGCCCTTTTTGTTTGGACGCGTTCGCGTGAGCGGCGCGGATCCCGGGCATCAGAGCTATCGCTCGTTCGCCTCGTTCCGTGATCCCGACGGCAACGGCTGGCTCTTCCAGGAAATTACCACGCGGCTGCCGGGCCGCATCGACCCTGCCGCCACTACTTTCGCCTCGGCGAGCGACCTGGCGAACGCAATGCGGCGAGCGGAGGCCGCCCACGGCGAGCATGAGAAGCGCACCGGGCAGCGTGACGAAAACTGGCCGGACTGGTACGCCAAGTACATGGTGGCGGGTGATCGGCGGCAGCTCGGGGATCGGGCTGGAGACGGCGCGGCTGGCGCGGTCCGAGGGCGCCGCTGTGGTTCTCGTCGGCCGCGACCCGGAACATCTTGATCGCGCCGCACGCGACGTGGGCGCGGTTAGCAGCGCGGCGTTTGACGCTACCGATTTCGAGCGCCTCGGGCGGTTCTTCGACGAGCTGCCGGGGCCGGTCGACCATGTCATGACGTCCGCGGGGAGCCCTTACTACGCGCGGTTGGCCGATATCGACTTCGCGCGGGCGCACCGCGAGGCGGACGAGCACCTGTGGCTGCCGCTACACATCGCTCGCCGCGCCCTCGGCAAGGTGCGGGCGGGCGGCACGCTTCTGTTTATCGGTGGAACGGGAGGGCGGCGGCCGTCTGCCGCGCCGCTGGTCTCGGCGTTCACCGCGGCGCTGCCGGCGCTTACGAGGTCGCTTGCGCTGGAGATTGCGCCGGTGCGAGTCAACCTGATCGCGCCCGGTTTCGTCGACACGCCGCTGTCGGCGTCGCTGCTGGGCGATCAGCTGGAGGCGCGCCGGGAGCAGCTTCGCAGGTCACTGCCGATCCGGCGGGTGGTTGGGCCGGGCGATGTTGCCGCGCTGGCCGTCCACCTGATGACGAACACGGCAATCACCGGGGCAACGTATGACATTGATGGCGGGCAGCAACTGCTCGAAGGGTGAGTGGGCGAGGGCGGGACTCTTGCATCGCGGGCCAATTTGGTCGCGCCCTCTCAGGATGACGGTCAACGGCAAGGGTTGGCGGGACGTCCGCATTGCGCTTGGTTGCGCGTGGATGGGACGAAACGGATCGTGCCGCCCCTCCGGGGCTTCCCGCTACTTTAATTCCGGCCTCCCACCGCTGCCGCGGTGGGCTACGCTGTTCCGCCCCTGGCGGGGCTGGATAGAGAGAAAGAGAAGACCCACCCTTACACTACAAAGGGTGGGGCGTCCGCAAAAACAACAGAAACTGCGGAGGCAACGGCTACTGCGAAAGGCAGGAGGGATTCATCGCTCAAAAAGCGGGCGATGGAAAACCGTAATTCGCTGCGCTAAGAATGGCTGCTTAGAGGCTGGGAGGTAAAAACGTCACAGCTCCTCAGGATGACGGGCAAACAACGGAGAACCAAAGAACAAGCAGGTCCCTCACCCATGCGCGCTTCGCGCGTATGGGCTCAGGATGACAACGAAAGAGAAGGGCGTACCAGCGAAAGAGAAAGGCACACCCCTAAGAGAAAGACCCGCCGATCGGGAGATTGGCGTTCCCGGGAAAAGCGTGCCCGATTAGATGATTTCGCGGACGGCCGCGGCGATGTGTTTTGCGGAAATGCCGAAAGCGTCGATTAGCTCTTCGGGCTTGCCGGAATGCGGCATAGCGTTTACCGCCAGGAGGCGCGATTTCGCGGGGGCTGCACCGGCGCCTGCTAGCGCGGATAGAACGGCTTCGCCGATTCCGCCTTGCGGCCAGTGATCCTCTACTGTGATCAGGCGGCCGGCGGTGGCGGCTAGCTGCTCGGCTATGGCTTTCCCATCGATTGGCTTTACGCAGTAGAGGTCGATCACGCGGATGGCGGTTCCCTGCGCTTTCAACTCATCGGCGGCCTTGAGGGCTTCGTGCACCGTGATGCCTGCGCCGATCACCGTGGCTTTATCCTGGGCGCTCTGACGGAGCACCTTGAATCCGGGAATGGGAAACTTTTCGTCCTTGGAGTACAGGATGGCCGTCTTGGGGCGAGATGTTCGCAGGTAATTGATTCCGGGGCGGCGCGCCATTATTTCGGTTAGACGTTCGGCGGAAATTGCGTCGCTGGGGTAGAAAACGGCGGAGCTGTGGACGGCGCGGAAAATCGCAATGTCCTCGAGGGCCATTTGCGACGGGCCGTCTTCGCCGATGGAGACGCCGCAGTGCGAGCCGCACAGATTGATATTGCTGCGGCTGATGGCGGCCATGCGGACTTCGTCATAGGCGCGGGCCAGGAAGCATGCGAACGTGTCGCAGAACGGCACCTTGCCGAAGGCGGCGAGTCCGACGCCCACGCTGACCATGTTCTGCTCGGCGATGTAAGCCTGGTAGAAGTGGTCGGGATAGGCGTCGCCGAAAAATTCGGAGAAGGTGGAGTTTTTCACGTCGCCCGACATGGCGACGATTTCCTTGTTCACGGCGCCGAGGCGCTTGAGGGCGTAGCCGTACGCTTCGCGCGTGGCTACTTGCTTCCCTTCCGCGTAATCAGGCGGTGCGGGCGCGGGAAAATCCGGCGGCTGGGGCAGCGATGCGCGGGCGTAGGACTTGCCGGGGTCGGGAGGAACGTCGACCGCCGGACCGATTTCCGTGAGCGCCTTGGCCAGCTCGTCCTTCGAAAAGGCTTTGCCGTGCCAGTGCTCCTTGCCGGCGACAAAATCGACACCGTGGCCTTTTATGGTGCGGGCGATTATGGCCTGCGGGCGGCCTTTGGTGGCCTTGGCGCGGTCCAGCGCGGAGAGGACGGCGGCGACGTCGTGGCCGTCGATTACTTCCGTGGCAAAACCTTCGGCCTCGAATTTCTTGCGGTAGACTTCCATATCGTGCTGGTACATGGTGGGCTCGCTCTGGCCGAGCGCGTTGACGTCGGCTAGCACCGTGAGGTTGTCGAGCTTGTAATGCCCCGCAAATTCCGCGGCTTCCCACACCTGGCCTTCGGCCATTTCGCCGTCGCCCATCAGCACGTAAACGCGCGCGGATTTTTTGTCCATCCGCTGGCCGATCGCGAGGCCGGATCCTACCGAGAGTCCCTGACCTAGCGAGCCGGTGGCCGCGTCAACGCCGGGAATGCGCGGGGTGGGATGGCCTTCGAGTTCACTGGAGAACTGGCGGAGCGTCATGAGGCGCGACAGCGGAAACACGCCCGCTTCGGCGAGGGCTGCGTAAAGAACGGGGGCGGCGTGGCCCTTGGAAAGCACGAAACGGTCGAAGTCGGGAGAATTGGGATTTTTCGGGTCGAACTTCATGGCGTAAAAAAATGTTCCGGCGACCAGCTCCGCCGCGGACATGCAGGATGTGGGATGACCCGAACCGGCCGCGGTGGTCGCCATGATGGAAAGTACGCTGAGGCGGCGGGCCTTTTCCTTGATGGCATCGACGACGGAAGTTGACGGTGCTGCTACGGAAGCGACGCTCATGAAATCCTCCCTGTCCCTACGATGCATCTTACTCGCTTTCCGGTGCAGGGGAGGAGAGTCTTCCCGTTTTTAATGCGGGCGCAAAGTTCTACAGGTGACGTTCTACAGGCGTCGTCGCACAACCTTACGTATACAGGATTATCCCGAGGCGCCGCGGCCGAACTCTACCCGGTGCGCTTCCGGGCCGGAGGCGATCACGATCATCGCTACGAACACTACGATGGCGGCGACCGATCCCAGTACTTGTGCGTAGGTGAAGCGGTGGGCGAGCGAGGCTTCGATGTAAGGCGCGGTGGAGGCGATCAGAACTCCCACCTGATACGCGAATCCCGGCAGAAATGCGCGGAGGCGATCCGGCGCCAGTTCGTTGATGTGGGCCGGGATCACGCCCCAGACGCCCTGCACCATGAACTGCATCAGGAACGCGCCCACCGATATCAGGGCAATTCCAGGAGAAAAGAGCCAGAGAGGAATTACGAGGAGCCCTCCGATGGCTGCGGTGACCATGGCCTTGCGACGGCCCACGCGGTCCGAGTAGCGGCCCACGACGACTCCGCCGAGGATGGCGCCCAGCATCGAGATCACGCTGACGATGGCGGTGAAGCGCGGGTCATAGTGGCGCTGCTGCTGCAGGAATGTGGGATACAGGTCCTGCGTGCCATGCGACATGAAATTCATCATCATCATCAGCAAGACGAGATAGAGAAAGCGCTTCCAGTTGGCGAACACATCGCGGAAGTAGCTGCCCCAGTCCTTTTTCTTCGCGGCAGCGGCCTTCCAGGCTTCGCTTTCCTTCACTCTCGAGAGGATAAGCAACGTCAGCATCGCCGGAATCACATCGAGGAAAAACATCGGACGCCAGCCCCAGTGCGGGAACACCGTCCAGAAGGCCACGGCCGCCAGCAGATTTCCCAGCGCGTAGCCCTCCTGCAAAATCCCCGAAAGCAAGCCGCGCTTTTCAGAAGATACCGACTCCATCGCGAGCGACGCTCCCAGCCCCCAGATGCCTCCCATGGCCACGCCATACAGCAAGCGCAGCATGAGAAAGATTCGATAGGTGGGGGCGAGACCGGAGGCCACCTCCATCGCCGAGCAGAACACGATGTTCACCATCAACGGGACGCGGCGGCCGTAGCGGTCGCCCATGAGGCCGAACAGAAGCGCGCCGACCGGCCGCATGATGAGGCTCGCGGTGAGGGTAAACGCCATTTGCTTGATGGG
>JBEKTG010000327.1:0-4388 GCA_049516275.1 Candidatus Acidiferrales bacterium | reverse complement strand
AAACGCTCTGAGCGCCGTCGATGAATGGAAAGATTTTCAGAGTGGCGTGGAATGCGTTACCGTTCAGCTTGTATTCCCCTACATAGTAGTAGGTCCCGTCACCACCCCAAATCTTACCGTCGCGAAAAACAGCTACGCCCCCACCAAATATGCCAGTGCTGCTGCCAAATTCTGCCGTCCATAAGCCTTCCATCATATTGTCCTCGTTCTATATCGACGAACCGAACTACGCTGCGATTTTAGACCTAAAGAGCGTATGGAGGAAACCTCCACGTCCTTCAAATCGCCCCGTCGCTCACCGTGTCAGTCTGTTCTCTCAATCGGTTGTCACGCGTGACCGATTTGGTGTACTGTCTCCGCGATTCGCGCACCTGGCGGTCAATTACGGCATTTTTGCGAGGACGGGACACATGGAACGAAGAGCGTTTTTAAAGTCGCTGGCTGTTGCTTCTGCGGCTGGTTTCGCGTGGCCGCGGCTGACCGAAGCGTCGCTGCCGAAGGCGAAGATTACCCGCGTGCGAATTTACCTGCCGCCGCGCCTGAATCAGACCTTCAACCAGAGCGACATGATCGTCACCATCGAGACCGACGCCGGGCTCACCGGCATCGGCGAAGGCGGCGTGAAGGACACACTCGAGCAGTGCGCATCGAGCATCATCGGCGAAAATCCGTTCCAGATCGAAAAGCTGTGGCAGAAAATGTACAGCGACCGCTTCTACCCGCCCGGCCGCGAAAAAATCCACGCGCAGGGCGCGCTCGACCTCGCGCTATGGGACATCAAGGGCAAAGCGCTCGGCCTGCCTGTGCACGAACTCCTCGGCGGCACGGTAAGAAATTACTGCGAGTGCTACCAGACCAGCGGCCCGCGGCCCACCGACCAGACCATCACCCTGAAAGACCGCGCGGCGAAAGCGATGGCGGACGGCTACCGCTGCTATCGCGTGGATGCGTCGATCACTCCCACGGGCGGCGCCCCCATCGTGAACGATGTCTACAACACGCACCAGCGCGTGCATGAAGTGGTGGCCGCGTGCAAGGAAATCCGCGAAGGCGTCGGACCCAACGGCGACTTCGGCCTCGACCTGCACCAGAAGTTCGACTATCCCGACGCCGTGCGCTGCTGCCGGATGATCGAAGAGTACGAGCCCTACTTCGTCGAAGATCCCGTCCGCGACGAGCAGTTCCATCAGGACATTCCGCGGCTCCGCCAGATGACCAGCGTCCCGATCACGGCAGGCGAGGAATGGGGCCAGCGCTGGGACTTCAACACGCTCGTCGAGAATCACGACCTCGACTACGTCCGCGTCACCCTGCCCAACGTGGGCGGCATCACCGAAATGGTGAAGATCCTGGCGCTCTGCGAGACGCACGCCATTGGGATCATCCCGCACTTCACCGGGCCGCTCTCCACCGCGTCGCTGGTGAACGTGCTCTCCACTTATTCAAAACCCGTGCTCTTTGAATACAACTACGGCGACGGGGCAATTCCTCACCTGCCTGAGTGCATAGACTTCAAGAACGGCAAACTCTACACGAACGAGCGACCGGGACTCGGAGTCACCGCCGACATGTCAAAATTGAAAATGATCAGTGAAGTGACGACTCCGGCTTCGTCGACGCGGCTGTACTACAGGCCGGATGGCTCGCTCACTCACTGGTAGGTACAGGTGGGCCTCTGAGCCCTTAATCTGATCTTGTGTCTTATCTTAGGCAGTCATTCTTAGGGCGAGTTTCTCGCCCGAAGAATGCCTCTTTCCCTACGCAAGCATTTGTTGCTTTGCTACTTATCGCGTGTCTCGCGCTCCTTTTCCAAGTGCGGCAGCCAATAAGCTGCGAGAACCGGGATCAGGAACAGGATCGCGAAGGGTGAGGTAACCATCCCACCCACCACCACTCGCGCGAGAGGTTGCTGGGCCTGGACACCCACCCCGGAGGAAACTGCTGCCGGGAGCAGTCCCAGACCCGCCGCCGCGCACGCCATCAGCACCGGACGCATCTCGGCAAGGCCGCCCCGCTCAATCGCCGTGAGGATGGATGGCGCGCCCGCCTCCTTGCGATGAATGCCGGACACGAACACGACGCCGCCCAGCGTACACACACCGATTACCGACGCAAATCCCACCGCCGCTGAAATACTGAAGGGTGTGTGCGTGATCAGTAGCGATAGCACGCCGCCGATCAACCCAAACGGCAGAATCGCCAGCACCAGCAGGGCACGCCGCAGCGAATTGAATGCGGTGAAAAGCAGCGCCAGGATGATGGCCAGGCTGATCGGAATAATGATCGCCAGGCGCCGCTGCTCTTTCTGCAGGCTATCGTATTCGCCCGCCCACTCGATATGGTAGCCCTCCGGCAAATGAATCTTCTGCGCCAGCCGCGACTGCGCGTCCTTGATCGTCCCCGCTAGGTCCCGTCCGCGCACACTGAATTTGATGGGGATATACCGCCGCCCGTTTTCCCGGTAGATCATGAAAGCGCCTTCGTGAAGAGAAACGTCCGCCACCTGCCCGAGCGGAACGTTGTTCCCATCGGGAGTAGGAAGTAGGATGTTTCGGATGGCCTCTGGCGTGGTGCGAAATTCGGGGCGGTAGCGGATCAGGAAGTCAAAGCGCCGGTCGCCCTCCAGAATCTGCGTGGGCGCCATGCCGCCGATGGCCGCCTGCACGGCCGCGTCAACATCCGCTGCCATGAGGCCGTAGCGTGCGCTCGCGCCTCGGTTGATGGAAACCAGCAACTCAGGCTGCCCGGTTTCCTGAAACACGCCCAGGTCGGCAATTCCGGGAACTTTGGACATCACGTCGCTGATATCACCGGCGCGGGCCACCAGAACATCGATGTCGTCGCCAAAAAGCTTGATCGAGTTCTCGCCCTTCACGCCGGACATCGCCTCCTCGACGTTGTCCTGAATGTTCTGCGAAAAGTTGAAATTGATCCCCGGATATTTTTCGAGCTGCGAGTCGAGCTCCTGCACAATCTTTTCCTTGGTCAGTCCGTGCGCCCATTCGGAAGGGTCTTTCAGCGTGACCAGAAATTCGATGTTGTTGAACGTGGTGACGTCGGTTCCATCGTCCGGGCGGCCCATTTGAGACACCACCTGGGTCACATTGGTGAAGCTCAGGAATATTTCGCGGATGTCGTGCGCCATTCGAGCGCCGGTCTCAAAGGAGGCGTCCTGCGGAAGCGTCGCGCGCACCCACAAGTTCCCTTCCTCGAGCTTCGGCATGAATTCGCCGCCAAGGTAAAGGCCTCCGAGAACCAGTGTCACTGCCAGGGAAGCTCCTGCAATCACAAGGACGGTTTTCTTGTGCGCCAGCGTCCACCGCAGAGCGTGCTCGTAGCGATTGTGAAGCCAAGCGACCAGCCGTGTGTTGCGTCCCCGGACCTTTTCCGGGCGAATCCAGGACGCGAGCACCGGGGCAAACAAAATGGCGAAGAGAAAGGCGCCCGTCAGCGCAAAGCCGTAGGTTTCCGACATGGGCGCGAAAACCTTCCCCGGCACTCCTTGCATCGTGAAGAGCGGAATCAGCGCCACAATGATTACAAGCACGGAAAAGGCCACGGGCCGCACGGCCTCCGCCGTCGCGTCGGCTATCAAGTCGAAGGTGGAGGATTCCCCCGAAGCCGCCTGAAGACGGCGATGAATGTTTTCGAGCACAATCACGGCGGCATCCACGAGGATTCCGAAGTCGATCGCGCCAATCGAAATGAGATTAGCGGAGCTACCGCTGAAAACCATCATCGAGAACGCAAACAGCAGCGAACAAGGAATCGTAAGCGCCGCAATGAAGGAAATCGGCAGGTCCCCGAGAAACACGATGAGAATCGCAGTCACTAGCGCCAAGCCCACGAAGACGATATGGCGCACGGTGGCGGTCGTCAGATTGATCAGGTCCGTGCGGTTGTAGAGCGTGATCAACTTCATCCCGCGCGGGAGCAATCCGTTGTTGAGGTCTTTCACTTTTTGTTCAAGCTGTTTCAGAGCCGGAATCGATTGTTCGCCGCGCTGCAGAAGCACGATTCCTTCGATCGCGTCATCGTTGTGGTTCACTCCCACCTGGCCGAGTCGCGGTTGGGAGCCTTCGTGCACGTCCGCCAGGTCGCGCAGGTAGACCGGGACGCCATTGTGTTCGGCGATCAGAACGCTTTGCATGTCCTGAATCGACTGCAGCAAGCCGACGCCGCGCACGTTCACGCTCTGACTGCCCATCGTCAAATAGCTTCCGCCGGCATTTGCGTTGCTCGAGGAGACGGCCGACACAACCTGCGGAAGCGAAAGCTTGTATTGCAGCAGCTTGCGCGGATCGATTTCAGCGATGTAGGCGCGCGTGCTCCCGCCAAATCCCGCCACATCGATGATGCCGGTCACCTGCTTGATCTCGCGGGTAACG
>JBEKTG010000326.1:0-4409 GCA_049516275.1 Candidatus Acidiferrales bacterium | reverse complement strand
ACCGCCAAGGAAGCCGACCGCGCAATGCTGTACGCCATGAAGTGGACCGCGCGCCAGTTCCTGCAAGCGCCTCCGCGGGGAGCGAAGTTCCCCGAAACCAACGACTCTATATCGCAGCCCTTCTACCTCGAGAACGAGAAGGTCCGTTGGCTGTCGGAAGTAAACACCGCTTTCCTGTTCACGTAAGTTCGGTCGACGTGGTGACCCAACTCCGTGGCGCAACTGGTCGCCGCGCGCCCTTTCCTTTGCCCGATAATTCTTCTTTGTGCGCCGGCGCGCGCTGGGCTATATTCAGCCGCACGTGCCGTCTGACTGGTGGAGGAAGCGTCGCCAAATGAGCGCCGTTCGCAGGCGCGCTCTTCCCCATCGCGCAAAATGACACGCCAAGGAGTTCCCATGCGGCCACGAAATCTGCTCTCGATACTCGCCTTGCTGCTGTGTGCTTCCGCTTCTCCCGCCTCGACAGTCACGGGGACCGTGAAGGGTCCGGACAGCGCAGCGTTTCAGGGCGCCTTCGTGGAAGCGCAGAATATGAAGTCGAGAATCACCGTCGCAGTGCTCTCCGACACGCAGGGCCGCTACCGCATCGAGAATCTTCCCGCCGGGCAGTACCGCGTCTTCATCCGCGCGGTCGGATATCGCGCTGAACCCCGCACGGGTGTCGCGCTTGCCGCGGATCAGAACACTTCTCTCGATTTCACCCTGCAGACCGGCACGGTCCGCTGGAGCGACATTTCGCTTTACCAGGGGAAGCAGCTTTTCCCGCCGGGAAAAGGGAAAGACATTCTGCTTTCAGAAACGTGCGCCGTCTGCCATTCCTTCCAAAGCCGCATGGCTTCGGTCACGCGCGATGCCGACGGCTGGGCTGATCGCGTCGCTTACATGCGCTCTTCCATGACGTACGTCCTCGGCACGCGACTGAATGACCAGGATGCCGGCGAGCTGTCGTCCTATCTCACCAGCCTCTTCGGACCCGATTCCATTCTGCCGAAGTCTCCCGCGGACATGCCCGCCTACAAAGCCACGGTGCGGCCGTTCAGCAGCGATTCGCTGAATATCGTTTACGTCGAATACGACATGCCAGGTCCCAGTCGCATGCCCTTCAGCGCCGCGCCCGACAAGAATGGCTACCTCTGGATTCCCAACTTCGGAAACGCCAATAAGATCACTCGTCTTGATCCGAAAACGGGCGACATGCAGGATTATCCGGTTGCGAATATCGGCACCGCCAGCATTCACTCCGCCGTACCCGCGCCCGATGGCTCCGTGTGGCTCGCCGAGCAGGCCTCGAACAAAGTCGGCCGGTGGGATCCCGATACGCAGCAGATCACCGAGTATCAGGACCCCGGGAAAGGTTCCAAGCACACCATCCGGATCGATCGCAGCGGAAACGTGTGGGCCACGGGCTCCCCACTTTCGAAATTCGATCCCGAGACAAAAAAATTCACGCGCTATGAAGAAGTGAAGGATTCCTACGACGTGCGGCAGAGCGAGAACGGCGACATCTGGTTCACGCGCTTGTTCGGCAGCAAGATCGGCAAGATCGACGCGAAAACCGGCAAGGTGACGCAGTGGGATTCGCCCACGCCCGGCGGCGGTCCGCGCCGGATGGAAATCGCGCCCGACGGCATCATCTGGTTTGATGAATTCAACGCCGGCAAAATGGGCCGCTTCGATCCCAAAACCGAAACCTTCAAGGAATACACGCTTCCCGGCCCCGATCCCACGCCCTATGCGCTCGGCTTCGATACGGAAGGCTACCTCTGGTACAACTCGCACGATATGGACGTGATTGGCCGTTTCGATCCGAAGACGGGCAAAGTGATCGAGTATCCGTTTCCGCACGCCGAGCTCTTCATGCGGGAATTCTTCCGCGATTCGCAGGGCCGCATGTGGTACGGCACCAACCCGAATAACAAAGTCGGCTACTTCTACCTGGCGAACAAAACGGTAGCGTCCGCCAAGTAGTCCCTGCCGATTTTGGGGCATTGCTGGGGCAGGAGCCTTCTCGGTGCTGCCTGCGTACCTGCGCCCGGGGAAATCCTCATTTTCCCTTGAACCGATTTAAGCTACACTCCGTTGGCGGTCCTTCTTGCTTTCTAATTCTTAGCCGGCAGATTCTTCTGATCAAAATCCACGGATCCAGTGGTCCACGGTCCACGGGGGGCGCACGCATGCTGAAGGGCATTGTGGTTGGTTTCATTCTCGCCATCATCGTGCTGGGGGGCGGGGCTTATTATTATTTCGCGTCCGGCATGGCTCCCGTGGCCGCCTCGGAGCCGCCGATGCCCTTCGAGAAAAACCTCGCGAGCATCGCTCTGCGGGCGCGCATTGAGAAGGACCACGTCGGCGACTCTCCCGTCGCGGCCGACGAACCAAACTTCGTTGCCGGCGCGAAGCTGTACATGAATCACTGCGCTGCGTGCCACGGCCTGCCCGACCAGCCGCCTACCACCTACACTTCCACAATGTTCCCGAAACCCACGCAATTGTTCCGGGGCAAGGGAGTCACCGACGATCCTCCATCGGAAAGTTATTGGAAGGCGACCAATGGAATCCGGCTTTCGGGAATGCCTTCGTTCAAGAAGTCCCTCACGGACACCGAACTTTGGCAGGTGAGCGAGCTGGTCGCGCACGCGGATCAGCTTCCGCCCTCCGCGAAGGCGATTCTGGTTCTCAACGCTCCGCCGCCCACCGCGGAAGCGCCGGCAGCGGCGGCAAACTCAAAATCCGGCAAGTAATCAAATCTTTCGACAAAAGGGGACACAATGGCAGAGACGACGATTACGATTCTTAAAAAAGGGCCTTGCCTGGTGACCGGCCCGGTTACGCTGCTCGATGGGGACGGCAAGAAAATCGATGCGCCGGAGAAGTTCGCGCTGTGCCGCTGCGGCGCTTCGACCAAAAAGCCCTTTTGCGACGGCTCGCACACGAAGATCGGCTTTGAGGCGGCCGAGGCCGCCGTGCCGGGAAGCAAGGAATAGAGACTCTCCGCCGCGGTCCGGTCACTTTGAGCCTGAGGACAGATGATCGGACTTGCGGCTGTTTTTACTGGGAGGAGCACGGGGCTTTCCATACGCCCCCGGCTTTCTTCGCAATTCCAGCAGAGAAAAGCAAATAAAAATACCCCTCCCTTTCAGGCGAACAGCAGCGCCATAATCGCTTATTACGCCCTCTCTCCTCATGAACCAATCGCCGACACGCTGGGCTGAAATCATCTGGACACGCGGCCTCCGCATCGCCTTTATCGTGGTGCTCGCGTTCCTGGTCGCGCGGATCTGGAAGGCCCTCACTTCGCGCCTCGTCGAAATTTCCAAGGCGCGCACGCGCGGCGCGCAATTGCGCGAACAGCAGACGCGCACCATGGCCGGCCTGCTCAACAGCGTCGGAACCAGCATCATCGCGGGCGTCGCGCTGCTCACCGTGCTGCCCGAACTCGGCTTCAACGTGACGCCGGTGGAAGCCACGGCGGCGGTCGCCAGCCTGGCGCTCGGCTTCGGCGCACAGAACCTCGTGAAAGACCTGATCAACGGATTTTTCATTGTTTTCGAGGACCAGTTCGTCGTCGGCGACCTCATCCAGGCCAATGGCGAGACCGGCCGTGTCGAATATCTCTCTCTTCGCCGGACCGTGCTTCGCAACGCCAGCGGCGCGGTGGTCACAATTCCCAATGGACTGGTGGGTCAACTCGCCAACCTGAGCCGCGACTGGTCGCAGCTTTTTCTCGACGTCACCGTGCCCACCGATGAAGCGGTGAGCCCGGCGCTCGCGGCCCTCGAGAAAATCGCCGGAGACTTTCGCAACGATGCCGAATGGTCTCCTGCGCTGGTCGATGGCCCGCGAGTGCTCGGCGTCGAATCCCTGTCGCTCGACGGAGTCGTTCTCCGCCTGCAGGTGCGCACGATTCTGAATCGCAAAGAGGAAGTTGGCCGCGAACTTCGCCGCCGCATCAAAATCGGCTTCGAGGAATCGCACATCCCTTTGAGCAACACGCACAGGGTCGAATTGCACGGTCCGGCCGCGCCGCCGGCTCAGTAACCTTAGACACGAGAAATCGATGAAAAAATTGCTTCCGACAGCCGTGGCAAGGCGGGTAAGCTAGCGCCGTTCATAACGAGGAGGAGTGACGATGGCGGAAGTGACGCACGATCAAGTGAACCTGATGCTGCAGCTCTACGAAACGCGCCGCGAAGCGCGCCTGCGCGAAGCCCGCGAATGGTTCTTCATGAATTTCCATCCCGCCTCCATCGACGATGTTCCGCGCATCTGCCCCCCGGGCAGCAAGGAAAATGCCTCCATGCGCATGGTCATCAGCTACTGGGACATGGTCGCCAACATCGTCAACCGCGGCCTGATCAACGAGGAATTTTTCTTCGAGAACAGCGGCGAGCAATGGTACGTGTGGCAGT
>JBEKTG010000325.1:0-4428 GCA_049516275.1 Candidatus Acidiferrales bacterium | reverse complement strand
CTTCTTCTACGGGCGCGGAACGCAGGACATGAAAAGCGGCGACGCCATCTTTGTCGCCACGCTGATCCGCTTCCAGAAAGAAAACTACCGCCCCGATCGCGACATCATCCTCGCGCTCACTGCCGACGAGGAAGGCGGCAAATCGAACGGCGTCGATTGGCTGCTCAAGAATCATCGCGATCTGATCGACGCGGAATTTGTGCTCAACTCCGACGGCGGCGGTGTCTACACGCGCGACGGGAAGCCCGTGATCGTCACCGTCGACGCCACCGAAAAGCTGTACGCAGATTTTCAGCTTTCGGTGACGAACCCGGGCGGACACAGCTCCCTGCCGGTGCCCAACAATGCCATCTATCATCTGACCGACGCCCTGGCGCGCCTCGAACGCTACAAATTCCCCTTCGAGCTGAACGACATCACCCGGGCGTTCTTCGAGCGCACCGCGCCCACCGAAAACCCGCAGACGAACAGCGACATGAAGGCAATTTTGAAGGACCCGCCATCGGCCGCCGCGATCGCGCGCCTTTCCGAGAATCCGCTGTATAACGCCACGATGCGCACCACGTGTGTTGCCACGCGCCTCGATGCCGGCCACGCCAATAACGCGCTGCCGCAAATGGCCCGCGCGATTGTGAACTGCCGAGTTCTGCCGCAGCACACGCGGGAAGAAGCGCGGCTCGATTTGATCAAAGTGCTCGCCGATCCGGCCATTGCGGTGCGCTATGTAGCCGATACGGGCGAAATCTCCGATACCGCTCCTGGCCGCCATGACTCTCCTCCGGTCACGCTGCGCCCCGAGGTGATGAAGCCGCTCGAACAAATTGCGGCATCCATGTGGCCAGGCGCGCCGGTGATCCCCACGATGGCCACGGGCGCCTCCGATGGCGTCTATACCAACGCGTCCGGCCTGCCCACCTACGGGATTTCGGGAATCGCCATCGATTTCGGGGACGTCCGCGCGCACGGCCGGGACGAGCGTGTCGGTGTCGACTCCTACTACGATGGAGTCGAGTTCTACTACCGTTACCTGAAAGCTCTCACGTCGCCGTCGCAGTAGTTCCAGCTAAAAGAGACCACCTAACAGAGACCTCGATGAACCTGATGCGGAGCGCGCTGCTGAAGGCCTCGGAAAGCTCGTGGCTCCGCGAACGCGCGCCGCGCTACCGGTTCATTCGCCGGACCGTCGAACGCTTCCTGCCGGGAGAGAGTCTCGACGACGCGCTGGCAGCTGCGAGCCGATTATCGCAGAGCGGGATCGGCACGCTGCTCACGCATCTCGGCGAAAACGTCGCCGACCGCGCCGAAGCCGAAGAGGTCGCCAACCATTACCTGAAAGCGCTCGACAGGATTCGAGCCGCGGCGCTGCCGTCGGAAATTTCCGTGAAGCTCACGCAGCTCGGCCTCGATCTGGACGCCGAGTTTTGCTACGCGAATCTCGAAAAGCTTCTGCGGCATTCGCTAGAAAGCACGCCCGGAAGAATCGTCTGGATCGACATGGAGCACAGCCCCTATGTCGACGTGACGCTAGAGTTGTATCGCCGCGCGCGCAGGGCTCACGCCAATACCGGAGTGTGCGTGCAGGCATATCTGTATCGCACGGAGAAGGATATCGATTCGCTGATCACGATGGGCGCCCCTGTGCGCCTGGTGAAGGGCGCCTACAACGAACCTTCTGAAATCGCGTTCCCGAAAAAATCCGACGTGGACGAAAACTACTTCCATCTCGCGCAGCGCCTGTTGAGCCCGGAGGCGCGCGGTGCAGGCGTCCGCGCAGCCATCGCCACGCACGACCTGAAATTGATCGCGCGGATCCGCGATTGGGCTTCCTCGCAGGGAATCGCCAGGAATCGGTTGGAATTTGCAATGCTGTACGGCATTCAGCGGGAAGAGCAGCTGCGATTGGCGCGGGAAGGCTATCGCGTGAGCGTGCTGGTTTCCTACGGCTCGTTCTGGTTCCCGTGGTTCATGCGCCGGCTCGCCGAGCGCCCCGCGAATATTCTCTTCCTAGCGAAAAATATCTTTTCCGCTTAGCAGCAGTCCGTGACAGGCAGTCATTCCGAGCGCAGCGAAGAACGGTTCTGCATCGCTCGCCTTCGGAGCGATGAATCTCTCTTAAAGCCTTGGCAAGTGAACTAGCGGGTGCGCTCGTCGTGTTCGACTTTTCCGTCGCGCAGGCGAATCACGCGATGGGCGTGCAGCGCGATATCGGGTTCGTGCGTGACCACGATAATCGTATTGCCTTTCTCGTGCAGGCTGGCAAAGAGTCCCATGATTTCGTCGCCTGTGGCGGAGTCGAGGTTTCCGGTAGGCTCGTCGGCCAGCAGGATGGAGGGATGATTCACCAGCGCCCGCGCAATCGCCACGCGTTGCCGCTGGCCGCCGGAAAGTTCGTTGGGTTTGTGCATCATGCGCTCCGAGAGATCCACCTGCGCCAGAACCTGCCTGGCGCGTTCAAGCCGTTCCTTGGAGGGTGTTCCGTTGTAGATGAGCGGCAATTCCACGTTGTGCAGAGCGGTCGCGCGCGGCAGCAGGTTGAACGTCTGAAATACGAAGCCGATTTCTTTGTTGCGGATGTGCGCGAGTTCGTCATCGTTGAGCTGGCTCACCAGGCGGCCCGCGAGCCAGTAGCTGCCCTTGGTCGGCGTATCCAGGCACCCGATTAAATTCATCAGCGTGGATTTGCCGGATCCGGAAGGCCCCATGATCGCGACGTATTCGCCCTTGCGAATCTCCAGGCTGACGCCCCGCAGCGCGTGCAGTTCCTCCACGCCCATTTCATAGGTCTTCCACAGATCGACGGTCTGGATCACCACACCGGAATCGATCAACTCCTGCCGGAACGTTTGCGCCACCGCTGCCTGCACAGCCATGAGGACTCCCGAAACCGCGATCAGTCTAATTTGTCTGGCGGCAAGGATACAGAACTCTTCACGTGTTGTTCACCCTGTTGATGGGGAAACTTTCCTTAACTCCTCGCGTCAATGACCGCCGTTAACTGCTGGATGTGTCGTCGTGCTTCGGCGGGGAATTATCCACCTTAATCCGGCCGCCCGGCCGAAGGCTGCGCAGAGCCTTGTAACTTCCCACGATAATCTGGTCGCCTTCCTGCAGGCCGTTGGTGACCTCGATGTCGGTGATCCCGCTGATGCCGGTCTGCACCGGCACAAAAACAGCCTTCTTCTCCCGCACGACGAACACGCCCTGAATATCCGCATTCGCGCCACCGACGGCCGCATCGCCGTTTGAAGCAGCGAGCGTGACGTTTGCTCCATCACCCTGGCGGGCTTCCTCGATCGTTTTCTGCGAGCGTACGGCGAGCGCCTGAATGGGGACGGTCAGCACATTGTCCTTGTGCGCGGTCTGAATCCTTGCCGTCGCCGACAGCCCCGGTCGCAGCGAGGCCGGAGGGTTGTCGACCGTAACCACCACTTTGAAATCGCGCGCCTCCTGGGTGTTGGCGGTGGTAGCCGTCATGGCGGCTTGCCCGGACGTTCGCAGAATGGCCAGCTCGCCCACTTCCGTCACGTGGCCTTTGAAAACCTGCCCGGGAACGGCGTCGATGGTAACGTCGGCCGCCTGCCCGTTGCGGACATTGGTGATGTCCGTCTCATCGACCTTGACTTCCGCCGTTACGACGCTCATGTCGGAAATCGTCATCAAAAAACTTCCCTGCGCGTTCTGAATTCCGGGCACCACGTTCTCGCCCACGCGCACGTCGATATAGCTGACGATCCCGGAAATCGGCGCGGTGTAGGTGGTTTTGCGCAGAACGTCTTTGGTATGGGTCAGCTGCGCGCGAGTTTGATCCATCGTGGAATTCGATTGCTCGCGAGCGGCCTGCGCCTGCGCCACTTGCGCCTGGCTGGCGTTCAAAGCGGCCACGGAACTGTCGTAGGCGGCTTTGGCGGCGTCATAATCCTGCCGGGGAATCAGCTCCTCTTTGTAGAGCTGCTGCGAACGCTGCCAATCGAGTTTCTGCTTTTCGAGGTCGGCCTGGCGTTGGGCTTGCGTGGCGACCGCCGAATCGTAGTTTGCCGCGGCAACCTTCAGCCCTGACTCCGCTGCTTGAACGTTTGCAGCCTGGGCCTCGACGTCAGCGCCCGGCTGAATGTTCTCGAGATGAAGGAGCACGTCGCCCTTCTTCACGCGGTCGCCTTCTTTGACGGTGATGTCGGTGATCTTCCCGATCCCTTCACCCAGGACGTTCGTATAGTTCTTGGGACGAACCTCACCGGAGGCGGTCACCACGGAAGTGAGGTTCTCGCGTGTCACGGTTCCGGTCTGGACTGTAACAAGGCCTTTGTTCCACTCGTGCGAGGCGAACCATCCCCCGCCCCCAAGGACCAGGACAAGTCCGATGCCGATTGCGACTTTTTGCCAGGGCTTCATTTTGGTGCGTCAGCGCCAATATATGACTTCGAATCCAGC
>JBEKTG010000324.1:0-4428 GCA_049516275.1 Candidatus Acidiferrales bacterium | reverse complement strand
GATACCATCGCAATGGCCGTGTCCCAAACCGGAGAGATGCAGGGCTGCACGCGAATGGCGCCCTTTTCTTCGATCTCGTATCGCTCCAGAAAACGGATTTCGCGGGCGACCAGCGGATCGGTTGTGTCTCCCCCGAGCGCGAGCAGGGCAAATATGGAATTCATCATCGCGGGGTAAATCGTTCCTAGCCCTTCGCTTCGCTCGAGGCGCTCCAGCATCCAGGTGCGTGCTCGCGAAAGCGCCAGCTTGCGAAAGGGCTTCCAGGGCGATTTCTCGTACAGCTTGAGGCCGCGGTCGATCGCGAGGAAGCAGTTGCGCCAGGTAACCACAGTCTTGTCCCAGGCAAAGGCCAGAGGCCGCGCGCCCGGGCGCTTGAAAAGCTCATCGAAAGCGATTCCCTCGGGGAGCCGCCATTCCGGCCTGCTGCCATAAATAATCACCAGGGGGATTACGATTCCGCGTGTCCACGAGGACATCTCGTAGATATTGATCGGGAACCAGTTGGGCAGCAGCATCAACTCGGGCGGTATCGCCGGCACGAGCCGCCAATCGATGGCGCCGACCATCGCGAGATAAAAGCGAACGTAGGAGTTGGTCGCTTCCAACCCGCCCAGCTCGTGGATTCGTTCCCTGGCTTTTACAAGGTGCGGAGATGCTGCAGAGTCTCCGGCTAGTCGCAGACCCACGTAGGCCTTGACGGTGGCATTCAGCTCGGCGGGTCCGCCGTGGAAAATATTCCAGCCGCCGTCGGCAAGCTGATGATCGCGAATATACTTCGCGAGCTTGGGCACCTTAGGGGAATTCAATTGCCCCAAAATGTGAAGATAGAGGATGTAGTCGGATTCCAGGGTGGTGTCAGCCTCAAGCTCCGCCCACCAGTAGCCTTCCTGGGTTTGCTGGGACAACAGCCAGTTGGTGGCTCGGGCGACTGATTCCTCCACCTGCGCGTGAGGCGAGCGTGGAGCTGTGGCGGTCGCGGAGGCGCCGCTCTCAAGGGCCCCGCCGCGCAAATTTGCTTCCCGTGCCATCAATCCCTCAGACATACATTTAAATACCTAGTTCCTGTGGCTGTGCCAGCACCGAATTTGACCCTCTTATATAAACCTGCCGCTATATTCAAATCGATGGGGTAAAGCCCGCGGGCCTCAGAAACTGTTACGACAAAATGAAAGCCACCCAATTCCCGAGAATACAGACAGTTACAGTGCGTCCCCATTATCTTTTTAATCCCAATAAGGGTCAACTAAAAACACACCGCAGCCCATAACACCCTGATGACACGCCCCCCGCGTAGCTCTGATGCGGCTCGGCACCTCCAAGGTGCCTCACCGAATCATGCCTCGATGGCGAATGAAAGACGAAGCAATCCGTACGCAAGTGACTTTTTTTGTTACCTCTCCTCCAGCTTGCGAATCCGCTCGAGCAGATCGGGCAGGAGTTCCGGAAGGCGCGCGGACCACGCGTACTGTTCTTTGAACTTGTCGAGAGGTCGCGCCGGTGTTCCCCATACCGTCTGCCCCCGCCGGATCGTCTTGCCGACCAACACGCCGGCCTGTCCCCCCACATTGGCTTCATCTTCGATCACCGCGTGATCGCCGATTCCCGCCTGTCCGCCGACAGAGACGTGCCTCCCCAGGATCGTGCTCCCTGAAATGCCCGTTTGGGCGGCGATCACGGAGTGCTCGCCGATTTGCACGTTGTGGGCGACCTGAACGAGGTTGTCGATTTTGACGCCCTTGCCGATGCGCGTTTCCCCCAGAGAACCGCGGTCAACGGTGGTGTTGCAGCCGATCTCGACATCGTCCTCGATTTCGACGCTGCCGATCTGGGGGAATTTCCACTGGCGCCCGTCGCCAAACACATAACCAAACCCATCGCTACCCACCACCACGCCAGAATGTATCTCCACGCGGTTCCCCAGGCGCGCGCCGGGATACAGCGTGACCCGGGGATGCAGCCGGCAGTTTTCTCCCATCATCGCTCCGCCGCCCACAAAGCAAAACGCGTCGATGCGCGTTCCGGGACCTATCGACGCCGCCTCTTCAATCACGACGTAAGGGCCGATGCTTACCTTCGAGCCAAGGTGCGCGCTCTTCGCGACAACCGCCGTGGGGTGAATCTCTTCGCGCACCGGTTGGGGCGGCAGCAGCCAAGCGGCTGCTTTTGCAAACGCGAGTTTCGGGTTCGCGGATTCGAGCATGGCCTTTCCCTCGATACGCGCGCCGGGTCGCGCCAGAATGCAGCGCGCTTCGGAACTCGCCGCGCGATCCCTTTGGCGCGGCGAAGCGAGATAGATCACATCTTCGACGCCGGCCTGCTCGGGGCTGGCCACTCCGGAAAGCGGGAGTTGCGGGTCTCCTTCGAGCTTGGCTTCCAGATACTGCGCGAGTTCCCCGGCGGTGCGGCTCATAGCATCCCTCTCTTTAAACTACAGTCGCAGCGAATCTGCGCGGCCTTGTCAGAATGGCCGGTCAGAACGGCCCGAGCAGAAAGACCCACCGTCCGATCAAAACGGCCCCCTCAAAATGGATAGACAGGTTTTTCGCCCGCCGGACGCGTCTTCCAACGTTTATGCACCCAGAGCCACTGGTCCGGATGCGCGCGAATGTAATCCTCGATCACGCGCGTGAAGCGAGCCGTGTTCTCGCGAACGTCAGCTTCCTCGTTGCCGCTGCGCGCGAGTTTGACGGCCGGTTCGAAGCGCAGCCGGTAGACTTTCTCTGCGTAATCCCAAAAGAGAAAACCCGGCACGACGGCCGCTTCCGTCCGCAGCGCGATCCTCGCCAAACCCGACGTTGTGGAAGCAGGAATTCCAAAGAAGTCGACGAAGACTCCCTCTTCGAGAGAGGTGTTGTGATCGGAAAGAATTCCCACCGTTCCGCCATCGTTGAGAACCTTGAAGATCATCCGCGCGGATTTGTTTTTCTCGATCGGCTGGTTTCCCGAAAGGCAGCGGTAGGAATTGATAAGCTCATCCACGCGGCGATTCCGGATCGGCCTCACAAGAAAATGCAAAGGATGCCCGTAGAGCGCGTGCGCGAAGGGAGCAAGTTCCCAGGCGCTCATGTGGCCGGTGAGGAACAACACTCCCTTCCCCCGCTGGCGGGCCGCTTCGAAGTTCTCCTCTCCGTCGAGCACAACAACGCCCTCGATTCCCTTGCGCACGTACCTGGGAAACTGCGAGAACTCGCCCGCCATCCAGCCGATCTGCTGGATCATGCGCCCGATCACAGCCTTGCGCTTCGCATCCGTCCATTCCGGAAAAGCCAGCCGAAGATTGAACATCGCGGCGCGCTTCAGCGGCGTGCGGATCAAGTACGCCACAGCCGCAAAGCTCGACCCCACGAAGCGCGCCACGCGCCTTGGCAGCAGCCCCAGCGTTTTTAGCCCGATCCACGCGCCTGCATACTCGATCCAATCGCGCATCCCGCGACATTATGCGCGAGGCCGCGCAAGGGATGCCAGCGAATGATCGCGGCAAGGTTCGGCGCCCGTGATGCGGAAGGAGACGGACATTCGTCCGCAAAAGTTTTGAGCCGCCAGCCTCGCCGATGTTGAAAGCGGAATGATAGACTGGCGTGCCTTGGATAACGATTCTCAGCCACAACGCCGCATGGATGCCGTAACGGGCGTGGCGTGCGCCGCGATTATTTTCATCACGCTATTCGGCCATCTCGGCGCGATTGGCTTGGTCGGGCCGGACGAACCCCGCTATGGGTGGATCGCCCGCGCGATGGCCGCTACCGGCGATTGGGTGACGCCGCGCCTCTACTGGCAGCCATGGTTCGAGAAGCCGGTACTTTACTACTGGGCTGGCGCGATCGGTTTCCTACTGCATCTTCCAGCCGAATGGGCGCTGCGGCTACCTTCGGCGCTGGCCGCTCTCGCAACGGCACTCGCAATCGGCTGGCTTGCAAGGAAGCATTACGGAGGGAACGCAGCACACGTAACTGATCTCGCGGTCCTCGCGCCGCTCCTATTCTCAACCACAGTCGCAGCCATCGGGTTCGCGCGGGCCGCGACGCCCGATATGCTTTTCAGCGCGAGTATCGCACTCGCCATGGCCAGCGCCGCGACGGTCCTGCGCGGCTCGGGCTCTCTGCGCGCCGCTACGCCTGCTGCTGCGGACGCGAAGCAGGGCGATTCCATACCGTTACTGCTGTTTGGCGCATTTCTTGGACTCGGCGTGCTTGCAAAAGGACCGGCGGCCATCCTGCTGGCCGGAGGCGCCGTTGTTCTCTGGGCGGTATTCACCGGCAACTGGCGACCGGCACTGCGACTCGCCCACCCGTACGCAATCGTCGCGGCTTGCGTTGTGGCACTTCCGTGGTATCTGCTCTGCGAGAGCCGCAACCCTGATTTCTTTCGCGTGTTCATTCTGCAGCACAATTTCGAGCGCTACCTCACTCCGGTATTCCAGCACCGCCA
>JBEKTG010000323.1:0-4446 GCA_049516275.1 Candidatus Acidiferrales bacterium | reverse complement strand
CCAGCCGGCCCCGGACGCTATCGCCTGCAGATCATCACAGCCCTGCGCAAAGCGGCACAGGCCGACACAGGCGACGCGGTGGCCGTCGAACTGCGCCTAGACCGCGAGCCGCGAACTCTTCCCGTTCCGCCCGACCTGCAGACAGCCTTGAACGAACACCCGAAAGCGCGCAAGGCGTTCGAGAACTTCGCGCCTGGCCAGCGCCGTCAGTTCATCCAGTGGTATGACGCAGCGAAATCCCCGGACGTCCGCCGCCGTCGCCTCGATCGCGCCCTCGACATCCTCCTCGAACGCGCCGCCCTCTCCCGACGAACCCGACCTTGAAACTTCTAGGCTGACCCTCACCTTCCAAAGCAGGCCGCAGCGTCTTAGAAAGATGCGCCCGATCGAGAACATAGTAATATCTCGGCGATGCAACAAGGTCAGGTTATCTGCGCTATCGCTTTTTTGATTGGGCTAGCATTTCCCCAGGGGCAGCTGGCTCCCCTGCTGCAGGACCACTTCGTTATCGCCCGCCACACGTTCTTTGACCTCGGCCCTCCGAACGACTACTACGAACTCTTGCTTGTAGGTCCGAACCCGAACGGTGCGTCAGTTGAGAGGATCACTCTTACCCCAACCGTCGACGTGTGCCTACGGCCAGCCCAAATGGAGGTGGCCTCGGCCTCCCTAAGCGCATCGCCGGCAACGCTACTGGGGAATGCAAATCCTTGCGCGATTCCTGAAAAGGAGTTGCAACGAGAATTGGAGCGATGCAAGAACTGCTTAGTGTTCAGCGGCGTTAACATTTCGATGGAATTTCAGTGCGGAAGTCAACTGCGGATTGTCCCTTCGGAAATCCTCGATAAGGACATGTTTGACGCAAGGCCCAACACACCGAAGCACACGTCTTGGACCATGCAATTATTGGCACGTCTGGACGAGGCACTTGGTCCAGGGGTCATGGAAAAGCCGATATTCCAGATACTCGACGAAGGGGAAGCGTCTATTCGCGACGATGCTTCCCCTGTCCTCCGAGACTTGGGTTTGGGCAGGTACGACGCCTTGTTCGAAAATGCCCCGGACAGGCCTTCCGATTTGTATCATTCAGCTCAACTTCATCCAGCAACCCCTAGCGTTCGATTAGAGAGCACTTCGCCATTCAAGCCAATTGTCTACGCCTTGCCGCAGTATCCTCCCATAGGGGAGGCCGCTCACGTGGAAGGTGCCGTCTCTTTCAAGGTTGCCGTCGGCGCGGATGGCGGTGTGAGTGATGTCAGCTTCGACAATGGACCGCCCTTGCTTCGTGGGGCTGTCAAAAGCGCTGTAAGTAATTGGAAATTCGCAGAGCCGGCTTTCAATAAACAAGTCGCGGCGACGATCGATTTCGCCTTGAATTGCTTACCGCGGCCTGCCATCCATCCGTAAAAACCCCACCTCCCCTTCGGATTCTACGGATTGAACCAATCCTGGCCACGAGCAATACTCCAGGCTCTCGGGAGGTTTCGCGTGAACCCCTCAAAGACCCTTTCCCTTCTTGCCCTCTTCGCCGCCGTTCCGCTTACCTCGATCCGAATAGTCGCGGCGCAGACGAGCCAGCCCACGGCGGTGCCGCAATCCTCGAACAAGCCAGCGAGTCAAGCGGCCGGCAAGCCCACGGCTCCATCGGCGAAACCCGCTGCCAAGCCGTTCGCGACGGTTGGCCAGCCCGCGGCACGCTACGTGAACTGCCACGCCCTCGAAGCGCACACGAACGCGCAGCCCGCCGTCACCGTCGTGGTTTTTACGCAGCGGGACAAGCCGGACCATGCGCGCCTCTCCGATCTGCTCAAAGAGAGCGATAGCGCGGCCGTCGAACTGCGCACGATCGACGGCAAGTGGCACAAGGCCACCCTGGTGCGGCTGCGCACCTGCTTTGGACGCGGCATGCTCTTCCTTGCGGCGGACTCCGGCGCGCCCCACGACCGCGAGAATTTCCTCCTCCGGTTTCCTCCTAAGAAAATCTCCTGACTTGCGATAGCATCCCTGCATGAAACAAATGAAGGTGTGGGCGATTGTAAGTCTGGCGCTGAGCATGTGGTCGCCGGCAGGCTTAGCCCAGACGAAAGCACCTAAAGCTCGCGCGGCCTCGCCGGACCGCGATCAGCTCGGAATGACGTGCGCTCAAATCCTCGCGTTCAACTCGACGGACTGGGTGTCGCAATTCAATGAGGAAGCCAAGGACGCCGCGCCCGCGCAGCAAAAAACGCTCCGGGCCATCGCGGTATACGGCAAGTGCTACGACGCCCGCACGGATCGCCTCGCTGCGTCGCTTGCTAAATCCGGCGGCGGCCCGCTGATGGGCGCGCGGGGCAATTTCCGCGATCTGCAGCAGGCGCTCGATGCGTTCACAGCGAAAGCCCTCGCCGCCTCCGATCCTCCCGCCGACGCCATAAAGACGGCGAACGCGCAGCTTTACGAAAAGCAGTTCCGCTATGAGTTTTATCAAAGCCACGAAAAGAGTCCGGCCGCGAAGCCGGTATCGGCAGCGCCTGCGCCCGCCCCGGGAGTCTCTTCCACATCTCCCACCACGCCTCCATCCTCATCCGCTTCCGCGAACTCAGCCCCCGGCGCGGGGAATCCCGTCACCGAAGCCAAGAATCATTTCGGAGAGCTTCTCGACGCCCTGCCGGAAGACAAAGAGCACCAACTCCACGCCGCCTTCGGAGATATCGTCGGCCGCAGCCAGATGAGCGAAGCGACGCGCCTTGAAATTTACCGCTACGCCATCTTCCTCCTCGAGCCGCCTTCGGCCACGCCCTTCTCCCCGCCGTCCTTTTGAAACGCCACCCGATCTGAAGAAAACGGAGCAGTTCGACCGGTCGGATTTGCGTTAGACTCCTTTCGCCGTGACGCGAATAGATAAACTCCTGGCTCAAATCCTTCGAGGCGATGCCGACGCAAACGTGCCGTTCTCGGGCATGCGCAAGCTTCTCAAACTGCTTGGTTTTCAGGAGCGCATCCGCGGCAGCCATCACATCTTCGCCCGGCCCGGAATAGCTGAAATCCTGAATTTGCAAGCGCGCGGTGCCAAGTGCAAGCCGTACCAAGTGAAGCAGGTCCGCCATGTTATACTTGCGAATCAGTTGGCGGGGAAACTCGATGCCTAAATACGAGGTCATCATTTACTGGAGCGCCGAGGACCAGGCTTTTATCGCCGAAGTCCCCGAACTCCCGGGTTGCGCCGCCGACGGGAAGACCTATCAGCAAGCCTTGGCAAACGTGGAAGTAATCATCGGCGAGTGGATCGAGACAGCAAAGGCAATGGGACGATCCATCCCAACTCCCAAAGGCCGCCTCGTTTTCGCGTAGGCTTCTGCAACCGCAAGTCGATCAGCGCAGTTAATTCCGCGAATCTAGGTTCCTCTAACCTACCACGACAACAACCGCTTGAAACTCCGCCTCCGTCATTGCTACGGTGATTGCTACGGTGGTTCGCCGCCGTTCGAAGCGCTCTTGAAAAGGGGGCCGGATGCGGTTCACAGAAAGGCGGGCTAAGCCAAATCACCCGCAAATCTCCGGCTCCAGACCCACGGAGCCCCTCGATTTTGGCGCCCGTTTCTCGATCTCCCCACTCGACACGCTCGGACGAACGGAAACACATCTAACTCATTGCAAACAAACGATGGTGGTGTCGCTCACTCGACACTCTTATCGCCCTCCGTGCGCACAATTCTGTGCCCTCGCTTTTGCCCTGGTGCTGCTGTCCGGGCTCCCGGCTCGCGCCCAGATAACCGACTCCACCCGCCAGCTTTCTCGCGACGTCTTCAAGCAGCTCATCGAAATCAACACGACCGATTCGGTTGGCAGTACCACCGTCGCAGCCGAAGCAATGGCCCAGCGCCTCAAGGACGCCGGATTCCCCGCGAGCGACGTTGTGGTGCTCGGCCCCAACGACCGCAAAGGCAACGTGGTCGCGCGGCTTCGCGGCACCGGCGAGCGCAAACCGATCCTTCTGATCGGCCATCTCGACGTGGTGGAGGCCCGCAAGGAAGACTGGTCGGTGGACCCCTTCGAGTTCCTCGAGAAGGACGGCTTCTTCTACGGGCGCGGCACGCAGGACATGAAAAGCGGCGACGCCATCTTTGTCGCCACGCTGATCCGCTTCCAGAAAGAAAACTACCGACCCGATCGCGACATCATCCTCGCGCTGACCGCCGACGAAGAAGGCGGCAAGTCGAACGGCGTCGACTGGCTGCTCAAGAATCACCGCGATCTGATCGACGCAGAATTTGTGCTCAACTCCGATGGTGGTGGTGTCTACACCCGCGACGGGAAGCCCGTGATCGTCACCGTCGACGCCACCGAAAAGCTGTACGCAGATTTTCAGCTTTCGGTGACCAACCCGGGCGGACACAGCTCCCTGCCGGTGCCCAACAATGCCATCTATCATCTGACCGACGCCCTGGCGCGCCTCGAACGCTACAA
>JBEKTG010000322.1:0-4501 GCA_049516275.1 Candidatus Acidiferrales bacterium | reverse complement strand
TATTTCGTGTCCGACGGCGCGGGCGAAGAGGAGTTCTTTTCCAATGATTGTTTGTACTCTGCGTACGTGGGTGGCTCAGGCATGGCCGCCAATTTTTGCTGATACTCGGGGTACATCGCCTCTGCCCCGCCTCGTGTGGCTTCTAACGGCACCCTCCACCGCGCTGCAAACTCCGTAAGGTACTGATTTGTTCCGGGCAAATGATGGGGCACCCAGCCCTTCGGGCGAGAGACCAGCTCACTCGGGATGCAGTAGTTCGGCGCGAGATGCATGTTCTCGTTCAAGACCCAGTTGTAACTTCGAACGAATGGCTCCGTGAGATACACCGGATCATCCACAATGCGGGCCACGATGAGGTACTGATGGTGGCGCACGTAGTATTCCGTCACGATCGCCTTATCGCTGCGCGCGAGACCATTCTTCCGGAGGTAGCCCTCTTTGAGGTTGGTCATGGTCACCTTGAGCATGTCCGCAACCCACTCGCCGGTGGAAAAACCCTGACGCATATAGGGCGCGTACTCGGGTGGATGCGGCCGGCCATCCATATAAATGGTCCGCTCGGCGGTATTGTGCTGCATGACGGTGTGCCAGGCGGTGATGGCCAAGGTGAGAGGATCGGCGTCCGAATATATGCGCAGATTGGTTGCGCCGTAGTCCGCCGGGTGCTGCTCGCACTGATGCTCGATCACGTCGGACATCTGTGCGTCCCACGAGTCCGCCCGCAAGCGGTCCGCATCATTGACCGGTATTCCGGTGTAGTCGCCGATCTCCGGGCCCGAGGCGCGCTCCGGCTGGTCCTCCTGCTGCAGCACGGTCCACTGGCCGGCCAAATCCAATTGAGCCGAGGCGCGCTGAGTTAAGGGACCGAGAAGAAAAAGCACCAGGACGGCGAGGATGGATCGAGACGCGGGGCGCAGATTCATCTCTCGCTCTCGGTTCGATCAATCACCTGGCATAGCGCGGGTTGGGAAGGTTTTGTCATCGCCCGCCTCAGGGGTAAAAACCCCTTTATTCACGGGGCTTTTTTGGCACGGCTGAAGCCGTGCCCTGACGAGTTCCATTTATGAGATGGCCCTAGCGCGAAGCCAATGACTTGGCGCCACCTTCGGGGTCGAGCACGCCAATTTTGCCCGTCCACCACTCGCCGAACCAGATGCGGCCGTCCTTATCGAGATCGATGAAACGAGGAATCGCGCCGCGAGTGGGAATGGGATACTCGGCGAACTGTTCGGTGGCTGGATCGAAGCGCGTAATGTAGTTTCCGATCTGGTCTCCATACCAGATGTATCCGGTCTTGGGATCGACAACGATACCGTAGGCGCCGACACCGCGAGTGGGCGGCTGGTACATCTTAAAAGTTCCCGTTTTCTGATCCAGCATGCCCAGGCGATGGTTGTAAAAATCCGAGAACCAGATGTTATCGTGCGCGTCGACGGCCATGCCGCGTATTCCCGGGACGCCCGGCGGGAAATACTGTTTGGTTTCGCCTGTCGCCGGATCGAGCCGGGAAATTATGCCGGCCTCGAGAGTGCTGGTCCAGAGAATGCCTTTCGAGTCGAATCCGAAATGGTAGGTCCCGTACTTCACAAACTTGGTTTCCGAAAAGTCTTCCCACCGGCCTTTTGAGTCCTGCGGATATTCCGCTGGGCTGGGAATCTTGTAGGCCTTGAACTGCTCTGTCGTCACATTGAAAGACCACACCTGGGCGGCGCCGGAAGTTGTGCCGTGACCGGAGATCCAGAGGTTGCCATCCTTGTCCATGATCATCGTGTGGCTGGCGCCCTTATCTTCGGGATTTGTGTACAGTTTGATTTTGTTTGTTTCGGGATCGACCGAAACAATCTTAAGGCCGGGGGTTGTCAGGGTGAACCAGGCGCGTCCGTCTCTTCCGACGACGCCGCTGTGAGGATCGGATTTCTCCACCGGAGAAGGAAACTCCTGAAAGGTTTCGGTGGCGACATCGAATCGCGCGACCTTATTCGCGCGTTGTCCAATTTCGCTAAACCAGACAGTCTTTGAGTCGCGGTCGAGGAAAACCGTGTGGGGGACGGCCTCCACGCCCGTCGGAATGGAATACTCGCGGTAGGTGGCCTTCAATACGGCCGGCGCAACCGCGGGGTGGGCGATCTGTTCCTGCGTGGGCGGCTCCGCTTCCGGTCCAAAATATTTGGCTTCCGGACCGAAATATTTTTCGAGGGCCGCGCCGAGGGCCGCTGACTCCTCCGGGCTGTAGTTGCGCCGGGCGCGCCTGCCGCCAGGCATGTCCGGAAGGAAGCTCTGCCATTCGGCGGAGGTCATTCCGCGGCGATGGATGACTACGCTGAAATCGTGGCACTCGAGGCACACGGCGCGGAGAAGATTCCCTTGCGCATCGGTGGGAATGAGCGGCGTGATGTCCGCTCCTGTCAAACGCGTTACGTCCCATTTCGGAGTGAGGCTGAAGTTGGTGTCACCTGGCTGGGCGGTGTCCTTGGTCTGAAACTTCACGCCGTAGCCGTAGGCATCCACGGACATCTGATAAGTGCCCGCCGCCACAGGAATTTCGTACCGGCCGTCGTTCTGCGTGAAGCGGCTGATGCTCTTGGGTCCGAGGGCCGCTTTGACGACGGCTCCCCGCACGGGCTTCCCCGCTGCATCGGTGACGACGCCTCGGAGCGTGGCGTCAGCCGCGAACAGATTCACGGCCAGGAACGGAACGGCCAGGAAGCACCAGAAAAAATTACGCGTCGATGTCTTCATGATGGTCTTCATGATCGTCTTGATCATCTTTTACCTCGATTTTTTAAGAGCTCCACGATTGCACATAATATGACCTGAATGCTAACTCGCGTTTCCGCCTGATGCAACTTCCGTCTGCGGCGGGTGTCGCGATCGTAGGAAAGGCGCCGGATAAAGACCCACCCCGGGCATAGGGAGCGCGTTTTGACCTAACAAACGCAGGGGCCAGGTCATGGAGCAACCGGCTTATCGAAATCAGGCGGCGCTTTTTCGCCTTCGGTGCCTTCGCGAAGCATCTTCAGCCACTCCGACATCGGCGTGATGGGCCCGTGGAGCGGAGCAATCGTGACCACATCCAGATTCAAACGTTGCAGATTTCCGTAGAGATTATTCCAGAGGCCTAGCGACATCTTCGTTGCATAACGATCGGAGAAATCGTCCGCCTCGATGAGAATCTTCTCCTTCGGGAGATAGGCGAACGAAAGAAACTCGTCGTGGTTGTCGCCCTGGTCGAGGTGCACTTCGAGAGAGCGGGACCCGTCGGACAGGAGGTATTTATTCTTGTACGTGATGAACGCCGCTTCCTTGGGATTTTCCGCGAGTTTATCCGGTTCCAGCGTTCGGGGCTGCTTCCAGGCCCATTCGTAGAATGCTTTGTTGCCTTCGTGCGTGATCACGGTGGCTCCTTCGGCCACGTAGGTTCGGAGGCCTCCGGAATGATCGAAGTGGTGGTGCGTGTTGACCACATACTTGATGGGCTTATCCGGCACGAGTTTCTTCACTTCGGCGATCACCGCGATGGAACGCGCCTCGCTGAGGGGAGCATCCACTACGGCCACAAAATCGTTGAACTCGACGAGCACGCTATTGGCCCCGCCGCGCAGGAACCAGACGCCATCGGCCATCTTTTCCGACGTCACCCGCTGCGGAGGAATGCTTGCTTGCAAGACCTTTTCAGGCACCTGGAGAGCGGCATTCTCAATGTTCGCTTGTGCGTTCGTTACGTTGAGGTCAAGCGTCGCGAGGCCACCCTGCTTCTCGACGATATGCGTGGGGAACTTTACGCCGCTGAAGTCTTTGTAATCGGTGTAGGCTGTCTCGACTGGCATGTCGCCGAGAACCGGATTGGCCACCCAGGTCTCGACCTTGATTACCATATTGCGGTGATCGATCGTTCCAACAATTTTGTGATTTCCCTTCATGAAGGTCAGGATGGTGACTTTGTTACCGGCCTCCTCGCCTGCCTCGGCCGTTGCATGATTCTCAGCGGCAGCTTTTAGGAAACCGTGGGGAGTGAGCCAAATTTTCAGCGATCGTTCATCGGCATCCGCGGGCGCCGGGTGGATCACGTCCGGGGGAGGGGTTGGGTGCGCGTACACCGGTTGGTCCCACGCATATCGCCCGCTTACTCGGAGGCCTTCCTTTATCTCATCCACAAACGGGGCTTCACCGCCGAGCATTGGCGGATTCTGCTGCGCGCGCGTGACTTCTTCTGCAGAGGAGGCGCTGGGATAGTCGATCGTCCGGGTGTAGCTTGAAACGTCTGTTGTATGCCACGGGGAGGTGGGATTCCAATTCATACCCAGGACGCCCCACGTTCCCGTGCCGGAATAGCGGATCGACTTCACGTCACCCATGGCCTTTTCCGCATTCCGGATCGCGAGGTTCGCATCAACTTTCGCATGCTGGGACCATACAGCCCCAGATGGAAACAACAATGATAGTAAAAGGAGTCTTGCCCAAGCATGTCTCGGCATAATCGCGCCCCCGTGTAAGTGCTGCG
>JBEKTG010000321.1:0-4507 GCA_049516275.1 Candidatus Acidiferrales bacterium | reverse complement strand
GAAGCGATCCGCGATGGCCGCTCCGTCTCTGAAATTATGGAATTCGGCGGCTCGATTCTTCGCCGCGAAGAAGTAATGGAAGGCGTGCCGGAAATGCTCGACGAGGTGCAGGTGGAAGGAACCTTTCCCGACGGCACCAAGCTCGTCACAGTCCACCACCCGATTCGCTAGCTGGATGCCCATGAAGATCCCGCTCTTTCACGGTGCAATACTAAGCGCAGCGAGGAATCTGTATTTTCGGGGGCCTTTTAGGGTGCCCCAGCCTTGTGCCTTTCAAGGTTGGGTCCTTTCTTCTAGGGCTGCCGATAGGGAGAACCGTAAATGATCCCCGGCGAATATCGCCTCAAATCCGATCCCGTAATCGCCAACGCGAACCGTCGCGTAATCGAACTCGACGTAGTCAACTCCGGTGACCGACCCATCCAGGTCGGCTCCCATTTCCATTTCTTCGAAGCCAATCGCGAACTGCGTTTCGATCGCGCGCAAGCCTTCGGCATGCGCCTGAATATTCCGTCGGGCACCGCCGTTCGTTTCGAGGCAGGTGACGCCAAGCGTGTCGAACTAACCGAAATCGCCGGCGCCAAAGCGGTCCACGGCCTCAACGCGCTCACGGACGGTCCGGCGACCGACGCGGCCAAATCCGCCGCACTCCAGCGCGCAAAAGACAAAGGTTTTTCGCTAACGTAAATTTCGTTCGCCTGACCTGACCAGGGAGACGCACCCGGGAGACACCTCGTTGAGCCTGAAAATTCCACGCCGCCAGTACGCTGAACTCTACGGACCCACCACGGGCGATCGCGTCCGCCTCGCGGACACCGAACTCTTCATCGAAATCGAGCGAGACCTCACCACTCCCGGCGACGAGGCAAAATTCGGCGGCGGCAAGAGCCTGCGCGACGGCATGGGCCAATCCTCCACCGCCGTGCTCGCCGACGGCGCGCTCGATCTCGTCATCACCAACGCTGTGATCGTCGATCACTCCGGCATCGTCAAGGCCGACATCGGCATTCGTGGCAACCGCATCGTGGGAATCGGCAAAGCCGGCAATCCAGACGTGATGGCGGGCGTCACGCCCGGCATGATCGTGGGAGCAGGCACCGAAGTAATCGCGGGCGAGGGCAGGATCGTCACCGCGGGCGGCATTGATTCCCACGTTCACTTCATCTGCCCGCAGCTCGTGTGGACCGCGCTCTCCGGCGGCCTCACCACGTTGATCGGCGGCGGCACCGGACCGGCCACCGGCACCGACGCCACCACCTGCACCCCCGGCGCATGGAACATGCACCGCATGCTCGAATCCGCCGAGGCGTTCCCGATGAATCTCGGCTTTCTCGGCAAGGGAAACTCTTCGCGCCCCGCGCCGCTCGGCGAGCAGATCGACGCCGGAGCCATAGGCCTCAAGCTTCACGAGGACTGGGGCACCACTCCGGCCGCGATCGACTGCGCCCTCTCTGTCGCCGAAAAATACGACGTGCAGGTCGCCATCCACACCGACACGCTGAACGAAGCCGGCTTCGTCCAGGATTCCATCGCCGCCTTCAAGGGCCGCACCATTCACACCTACCACACCGAAGGCGCCGGAGGCGGCCACGCCCCGGACATTATTAAGGTATGCGGCGAGCCCAATTGCCTCCCTTCGTCGACCAACCCCACCATGCCTTTCACCGTCAACACGCTCGACGAGCATCTCGACATGCTCATGGTCTGCCATCACCTGAGCCCGTCGATTCCCGAAGACCTCGCCTTCGCCGAGTCCCGCATCCGCGCGGAGACCATCGCCGCCGAAGACGTTCTCCACGATATCGGCGCGATCAGCATGATGTCGTCCGATTCGCAAGCGATGGGCCGCATCGGCGAAGTGATCACGCGCACCTGGCAGACCGCGGACAAAATGAAGCGCCAGCGCGGCTCGCTTCCCGGCGAATCTCCCGAGAATGACAACCTGCGCGTGCGTCGCTACGTCTCGAAATACACCATCAATCCCGCCATCGCTCACGGCGTGTCGCATGAAGTCGGCTCCGTCGAAGTGGGCAAATTCGCCGACCTCGTGCTGTGGAAGCCCGCGTTCTTCGGCGTGAAGCCTGAGATGATCGTAAAGGGCGGCTTCATCGCCTGGTCGGTAATGGGCGACGCAAACGCCTCCATCCCCACGCCCCAGCCGGTAATCTACCGCCCCATGTACGGCAGTTACGGCCGCGCCGTGCAGTCCACATCGCTAACGTTCGTTTCCAAAGCCGCGCTCGACGCGGGCGTTCCCGCAAAGCTGGAACTCAAGAAGCATTTCTCGGCGGTAAAAAAATGTCGCGGCCTGTCGAAAAAAGACATGATCCAAAACGACGCGTTACCCAAAATCGAAGTAGACGCGGAAACCTACGAAGTACGCGCCGATGGCGTCCTGTTGACCTGCGAACCGGCCACTATCCTCCCGATGGCCCAGCGCTATTTCCTTTTCTGAGAGGCTGCGATTTTTTAATTTTTTTGCTGAAAGCCGATGCCGAAAATAATCGCCATACGCGCGGAAAAATCATCTTTTAGCAATTTGGCCGCACGCTCCGAGCCAACGAGACACGACCCATGCTGATCGTCTACGACCCCGTCGATTCCCTGGCAGCCCAAGACATCCGCGACAAAGAAGAAGACACGCTGGCCCTTCCCTGGGAGCAGCGCCGCTGGATCCGCGGAAAATTTACCACCACGAAAGGCCGCGAAGTAGCCCTGGCCCTTCCCACTGGCACTCCCCTAGTCCCGGGAACAATCATCCTCGTCGAAAAAGATTGGTACCTGCGCATCGAAGCGGTGCCCGAATCCCTGATCGCAGTCACGCCCGAAAACTCACAGGACGCCGTCCGCCTGGCCTTCGAGATCGGCAACCGCCACTTCCCCCTGGCCCTCGAAGGATCCACGCTGCTAGTGCCCGACGATCCAGCCATGGCGCAACTCTTCGACCGCCTAGGGGCCAGATGGTCCCGCCGCCAAGCCATCTTCTCTCCCCTCGGCGTAGGACTCATCCATGCGCGCTAACACACCCGCTGCCAAACGCGTGTCATCCACGCGATTTGTCCACACCAGTGTCATCCCGAGCGCAGCGAGGGATCTGCATTTGCCGTCAGCTTTTCCGGGTGCCCCACCCTTCGTTTTTAAGGGTGGGTCTTTCTTTCGACTTTTCTTGCGCCTTGGCTTTTCGCTGTCATCCCGAAAGAGCCAAGCGACGAGGGATATGTGTCTTCGTTTTCCCAACCCCGCACCGCCCCCAATTCCATGAACCCTGACCCAAGCGCCTTCATCCATCTCCTGCAATTCGCCGACGGCCTCTTCCCCGCCGGCGGCTACGCACACTCTTTCGGCCTCGAAACCCTCGTCCAATCCGGCCGCGTGCAAACCGCCGACGACGTCGCGTCATTCCTCCGGGTGTATCTGGAAAACTCCGCCGCGCCCACCGACGCAGTCATCGTCCTGGCAGCCCGCAAAGCCGCCCTCGATCACGATCTGCCAGCCTGCCTCCGCCTCGATCGAATGCTCGAAGCCCTGAAGATCGCCGCCGAACAGCGCGAAGCAAGCCGCCAGATGGGCCGCCAAACACTCCGCATCCTGCGCGACCTCTCTCCCGATCCATTCATCACCCGTTTCGCAGCGGAGACGGAATCACAAGCCGCCCCATGCCATCAACCCGTAGTATTCGGCATCGCCTCCGCCGCGCTAAACTGGCCGCCCGAAGAAACGGCCTCGGCTTTTCTGTATTCCACAAGCGCCCTGATCGTAGGCGCCTCGCTGCGCCTGCTGCCGCTAGGCCAACTCGCCGGCCAGCGAATCCTCTGGAGCCTAGGCCCGCTAGTCACGTCACTCGCGCGCGCGGTCCAGGAGAAAACCGAAGACGACATCTCCAGCTTCACGCCGGAAATCGAAATAGCCGCGATGCGCCACGAATGCCTCGACGCCCGGATGTTCCGCTCATGAGCGCGCCCGTCAATAGTCAGGACAACAGTCCCAGCAACGGCCCGGCACGCGCCGGCAAAAAAATCCCCGGCCGTCCCCTAAAGATCGGCATAGGCGGCCCGGTAGGTTCCGGCAAGACCGCGCTAGTCGAATCGCTCTGCACGCGCCTGAAATCCACCTACGATCTCGCCGTAATCACCAACGACATTTACACCCGCGAAGACGCCGAATTCCTCACCCGCCGTGCCGTGCTCCCACCCGAACGCATCGTCGGAGTCGAAACCGGCGGCTGCCCGCATACGGCCATCCGCGAAGACGCTTCGGTGAATCTCGAAGCCTCCGCGCTTCTGCAAAAGCGCTTCCCGCAGATGGACATCCTGCTCATCGAAAGCGGCGGCGACAATCTCTCCTCCACCTTCAGCCCGGAGCTGGTCGACGCGGCCATCTTCGTGATCGACGTGAGCGAGGGCGACAAAATTCCGCGCAAAGGCGGCCCCGGCATCACCAAGTCGGGCCTTCTCGTAATCAACAAGATCGACCTCGCGCCCTACGTGGGCGCGAGCCTGGAAGTGAT
>JBEKTG010000320.1:0-5284 GCA_049516275.1 Candidatus Acidiferrales bacterium | reverse complement strand
GCGAGCAATAGAATTCCGCTGAAGATGGCTGCCAGAGAGTTCCGCATATATACACCTCTTGCCAGTAGTGTGAAGGATTCCGGGCCGCGCCGCCAGACGATTTTTGCCCCGGCGTGGCGCGCCTCAGCCTGACTATTCTTCCGATTCGTGTCTTGTGAAATCCGCGACGCCGTAGAAAGACACTTTTCCACAGTGCGTGCAGTGGATGGGTCTGGTAGGTCGCAAACGGCCCCAGTAGTCAAAGACCTTGCGGCATCGTTCGTTCTTGCATCGGAGCAGCCAGAGGCTGTCCTCGGATTTTATTGCTTCCACGGTTCCTCCGTTGGAAGGCACGGTAGCATCTTTGCGAGGTGAGAAAAGTTAACAGGCTATAAAATTCGCGCCGTGAAGCCAAAGCAGCAACAGCGTGCTCGCCGTGGCTACGGGCACGCGACAGTTCTCTGAAGAATAAAGGATTCGAAACCGGGAACGTTGGCTCGCCGTGCCGGAAACCCCGCAAAGACAGCAAGACGACAACGAGGTTGCCGCGACTCGCAAGGTAGCCTAAGATTATCAGCGCGCCGGAGTGGCGGAATGGCAGACGCGGCGGACTCAAAATCCGTTGGTCGCAAGGCCGTGTGGGTTCGACTCCCTCCTCCGGCACCATCGTTTGATCGATCCTTCCTGTTGTTTTCTCTGGACGTCCCCTTCGATATTTCAAAGAGCGATTTCGACTGATTCTGTGTCGCGGTGTAGAACTTTACCCGCGGTAAGGCACTGGCCCGCGACGGCCGCATTGGTGCCCCGTTACCATTAGCGATAGAGTCAGTCCAATAGGACGTTAATGCCTTTCGTTTATATGCGTCTGGTTATAATAATTTCCCTTGACATACCAAAATGGCCCGGAATAGACTCCGCGCCATTACAGCCGTTGTGCGCCAAGAGTGGAGGCGCCGATGGCATGTCCGAGGTACGCATCTTAGCCACATTCAGCAATGGGCCATCCTGAACAATCGATCCTGAGAGTCGTGAAGGCTTGCGGGACAAGGGGGGAATGTTCCATGCGTAAATTGCTTTTCGTATTGGGGCTATGCCTGGCATCGGGACTGGCGGTGCACGCGCAAACGGCCGCGACGATTACAGGCCAAGTGAAAGATTCCAGCGGCGCGGTGGTGCCCAATGCGACGATCACGGCCACCAACACGGGGACGAGCGCCGAACGCGTGACGGCAACCAGTACGGCCGGAATCTACACCATTCCCGACCTGGTTCCCGGAAACTATTCCGTTAAGGCGGTCGCGTCCGGTTTCAAAGTTGTGGAGCGCACCAATATTGAGTTGCAGGTGCAGCAGGTAGCCGGCGTGGATTTCACGCTGGAGGTCGGCCAAACGACGCAAACGGTGGAAGTGAGTGGATCGGCGGAGTTACTGACCACCGAGAGCACCGCGGTCGGCACGGTGATCCAGCTGCAGCAGGTTGTCGACCTGCCCTTGAATGGGCGCAATTACATCTATCTGGTGGCTCTGAGTCCCAATGTGACTGCTGGTTTCGATCCCCCTGGCCAGGCCACGGGCCGGGAAGGAGGACTTCGGGCCAACGTGGACATTTCCGTCTCCGGATACCGCAGTGTGTGGAATAACTACACGCTGGACGGCATTGCCAATACGGACCCCGATTTCAACCTGTACATCCAGTCGCCCTCCATCGATGCGCTTCAGGAATTCAAGGTACAGAGCGGAGTCTATCCCGCTGAATTCGGGTGGGAAGCGGCGCAGGTGAACGTATCGACCAAGTCGGGTACCAACTCGTATCACGGAACGGTTTATGATTTCGTCCGCAATGATTTCTTCGACGCCAAGCAATACGATTTCACCAGCGTCGAGCAGCCCAAGAGCCTTTATCAGCAGAATCAATATGGCTTCACTCTGGGCGGGCCGGTAGTTATTCCGAAGCTTTTTAACGGGCGAAACAAGCTGTTTTTCATGTCCAACTACGAGCGCCTGAAATACAACAACACCGTTAATGTTCTCTACACGATGCCGCCCGCGGCCTGGTTCACCGGCAATTTGTCCAGCGCGCTCACGGGATCCAAGCCAACTCAGCTCTATAATCCGGCGACTGGTGCGAAGTTTGTGGGGGACATCATTCCATCCAGCATGTTTGATCCAACCTCGGTCAAATACATGCCGTATTGGCCCGCGGCGAACCAGAACACGGCGACCGTGGCCAATAACTACCTGAATCCCCAGACGACCACGGAGCGCTTCCAACAGTTCAATCAGCGCATCGATTTCAATCAAAGCGCCAAGTCGCAATGGTTCGGCCGCTATAGCTGGACGGATGAGCACACGGTCATGCCCTCGCTGCCGCTCTCCGGGACGACCATTTTCACCAATTCCCACCAGTATATGTTCGCCAACACGTACGTGTTTTCGCCCACCAAAGTCAACGAGTTACGGTTCGGGCTCACGACCTTCTACAACCTCCTCGGCCAGCAACTGGGCGGGGTAACCAATGTGAATGGGCTCATGGGCCTGCCCATCCCCATCACCAATCCGGCGGTGTGGGGCATTCCCAATCTGCAATCGCTGGCGGGAGGCTTGAGCGGCCCCGGAAATGGGACCAACGGACCTTACGCGATCAACGACAAAATCGGACAGATCGTGGACAATTTTTCGTGGGTTCACGGCAAGCATTCGATTCGTTTCGGAGGCGAAACGCGTTACACCATCTACAAGCAATACGGAAATGAATACGCGCGCGGCGCGTTTCAGTTTGGCGGCGTCTTCACGGACGGCCAAGCCTACAACTCGGGGCAAACGGCGTCGGCTGCCAGTTCCTTTGCCGATTTCCTTCTTGGGCAGCTATCCGGCGCGTCCGCCGCTGTGACGATCGCTAAAACCGACGACACCGCTCACGGCTTTGCGCTTTACATCGACGACACCTTCAAAGCCACATCCAAGCTCACCTTCACGCTGGGGTTCCGCTATGAAGTGATGCAGCCTTGGAAGGATATCTTCGGAAACACCGTCAACTACTATTTCCCGCTGGGGATACCCACGCAGTTTGAGGGACCGCTCCCGGCCGCGGACCAGGCGATCCTGGTGCGCAACGGGACCGGCGGCAACTTCTACCAAAATGTAAACTTCGTTTATAACAACGTTCTCGTTTCCCGCAACGGCCTTCTGGGGAACCAACGGCTGGAACAGACCGCCTGGAATGACGTGGCGCCGCGTATCGGAATCGCCTGGGCCCCGACCAGCAAATGGTCGGTTCGCGCCGGCTGGGGCGTGTTCTACTCGCAGGAGAGCGGCAATTCCCGGTTCGATCTGGCGCGCAATCTCTCCGGTCGCTTAAACGATCTGGCCCCGAGTCCAACTCTAGGCGCTCCCAGCTCTCCAGTAACGTGGGATAACTTCTACAATCCGGCCACGCTTCCCGTGGCTATCAATGCCGGACTCACATGGGGCATGAATCCAAACATTCGCACCCCTTACTCGATGACCGATATGCTCAACGTGCAGAGGGAGTTGGGCGCGAACACTACGCTTGAGGTCGGGTATACCGGCATCAACAGCAGAAAGCTACAGAATCTGGTGAATGCCGACCCCGGAATTCCCTGCGGCACGTTCGGCAACGTCGTTCCGACTTGTGCAGCAGGTGGAACGTCCACACAGGCGGCGCTTCGGGCGCCCTTCCCGGCGGAAGCCAACGGCGGAATCCAATACCTGCAAGGCAATGGCGATGCCAACTACAATGCCCTGGGAGTCAAGCTTACCCAGCGTAATTTCCATGGCTTCACAACAATCGTCGCTTACACCTGGGGCAGAGCCCTCGATTTCGGGAGCGCCATTCGCGGCACCGACGGCGACCAGTTCGCGGAAAACCCGTATTGTATCAAGTGCGAATATGCGCCGTCGGCCTTCCAGTTGAACAATCGATTCGTGGCCTCGGTGCTGTATGAAATTCCCGTGGGCAGGGGAAAGTCTGTCGATATCCATAGCGGATGGCTGAACGAAATCGTCGGGGGCTGGCAGGTAAATGGCATCCTCACCGACCAAAGCGGACAGCCGATGTCACCGCAGGGATGGGACGCGGCCGGCCAAATCGTGGTGCCCAACTCGAACCGCACGGATTACCTCTGCAACCCGAACCTGCCGAGCGGCCAGCGCAGCATCCATGCCTGGTTTAACGCATCCTGCTTCACGGAGCCTTTGCCTTCACCGACAGGGGCTTTTGGTACCTCCGGACGGAACTCCATCTATGGCCCCTCCTTCCAGAATCTGGATTTCTCGATGTTCAAGAATTTCCGGATCACGGAACGGCAAAGCCTGCAATTCCGGTGGGAGAACTTTAACTTCACCAATCGCCAGTTACGTGACGACCCCGCAGTCGACGTTCAACACCATCACCACCATGGCGAACAACAACAACGCCACCATGCGGGAGATGCAGTTTGCCCTGAAGTATATTTTCTAGGCGGAATCGAGGCCTGCGACACCGGGGCGGTTTCCGGGCGAACTTGCCCGGGGCCGCCCTTTTTGTTTTGTATTGGCGAGCGCTACTTCTCCTCCTCACCGCGCACATGCGCCAATCGGGAGATTGGCGTTCCCGGGGGCAACTCGGACAGCGACTAGCCGGGGGCGGCGCCCTGGGTGTTGACGTAGAGGGCGTAGAGAGACGAGCTTGCGGCCATGAAGAGGCGATTGCGCTTGGGGCCGCCGAACGCGACGTTCGCGCAGGCCTCGGGCAGGCGAATGCGCCCGATCAGCTTCCCTTCCGGCGTCCAGACGGTCACTCCGCTGTAGCCCAGATGGGGGCCGGCATTGCTTCCGCACCAGAGGTTGCCATCGACATCGACGCGGAAACCATCGGTGGCGCATTTCACGCCGTCCACCATGAAATCGGCGAACAGCTTTTTGTTGGCCAGCCGGTTGTCGCTGCCGACATCGAACGCGGTGATGGCGCCCTGGCTCACGATGTAAACCTTCTTGTAATCCGGCGAAAAAGCGATTCCGTTGGGCAGCGGCAGCTCGCTTTCGCTGACGACCATGTCGATTTTGCCGCTGGGGTCGATCCGGTAGACGTTTGCGGGAAGCTCGCGCTTGAGGCTGCCAATCTCGACGGGCTGACCGAGGCGCTGTTTGACATGCCCCGCTTCATTGCCGAACCCGCCGGGAGCATCCGGCACGCCTTCATACAGGGAGTCTCCGAAAAAAGGATCCGTGAACCACACGCTGCCGTCCGGATGAGGCGCTAGATCGTTGGGTGAGTTGAAGTGCTTGCCGTTGAAGTTGTCGGCAAG
>JBEKTG010000319.1:0-4519 GCA_049516275.1 Candidatus Acidiferrales bacterium | reverse complement strand
AACGGTTCCAGTCTCCTCGGTAACGCTGAATTGCACCGGCGCCCAATCCTCTTTGATCTCAAGCAGCCCCTTCACGTCCCTGAGCGCCGGATCAGGGCACATCTGCACGCGAATGATCTCCGACGTGCACACTGTCAGGGTAACGTCCACACTCGTACCCCGGTTCGTAGTGCAATGAAACGTCATGCCCGTTCTGGTTTTCGCAAACGACGCGATCGCCTGCACAAACTCATGCTGTTCCAGCTCAGTCGCCGCCTCCGGACGCGCCTCCGCCTCCGTCGCAGCAAGCAGCAGCGGAGAAGATCCGGCCAGCGCAAGCACTTCCCTTCTGGTCACCATGTCTGTTGCAGGTTGTCCTTTGTCAGATGTCGGCCGGTTACTTTGCCAGCGGGTCCGGGCGCATCTGGAAGTGCGCCACCTGGCTGGGCGTGTCCTTCCCGCCCTCGGTCAACTGCGAGCCGGTCGCTTCATTGGCGGCCCACAACCCTCGCCCCTTCCATCCGGCCTTCGCATCGTCGATGCGCCCATCGAGAAAGCGCGAGAAAAATCCCATCGGGTACGGCACGCGCAGCCGCACCCACTGCGTCGTCGCGGGATTGAACACCATCAATGAATCCGAGTCCGCTTCGCCCACCACGGGAAGATTCTTCCCCATCCCGAGCGTGTTGTAGCGATCCACCCACATCGCGTAAGGAAAATCCGACTTCACGCCAGGCTGCGTCTTGAACGCCGCCCCCGGTATGGAATAAAACGTCCAGCCCTCGGCGCAACGCCGGCCGGTCGTTTCCGCTTCCCCCGTCACCGCCTTGCATTTGCTGCGGTCCAATCGTGCCAGGTAACCCTCGCCCACCAAAGGCGTCCACACAATCCCATTCGTATCGATATCGATTCCCCGCGGATGCGATCCACCCGGCCCGTTTCCCTTAGCATCGTAAGGAACCTCATACACTTCCGCGTTACAGGTGCTCGGCGGATTGTCCCCTTTCACCATCCGGATCAGCTTCCCAGGACGGGGATTGAGCGCCGTATACCATACGCTGCCATCTGCGGGGTTGTACGCAATCATGTCGCCCAGCGGCGCGGCAATCGCGCGGTCCAGTTTCGGATCGAGCGGCGCCGGAGGCGTTGTGTACGCACCCAGCTTGCCGTCCCGGTTGTAGTCGATCACCGCCGGGCACCATCCCTGCGCCTTTTCCGGATCATGCGTTTCGTCCCACACGCGCGTGTTCACCCAGGCGATGCCGCCTTCTTTCAGAGATTCGTAAAGTGTCTGGTCCTTGTCCGCCGCGAAGACCACATGCTCGGTCGTCACGCACTGATCGACAAATTCGAATTTGCGCGTCTTGGGATCGTAAACAGCCGCGCCCTTGTTGCCGGAGTCACGAGGGAAATACTTCGCGTACGCATTTCCGGACTCCGCCTTGCAAAACGCGGGATTGTCAGCGCGGCTCTTCACGTTGAACCACACCCGCCCGCCGCCGTCCATCGCGAACGAGCCAGGATTCAAAAAACCCGTCCAGATCAATTCATCGCCAAAATAAACCGAAGGCGCGCTCTCTTTCTGCGGAGCCCAGGGGCTGAGCTGCTTCAAGTCGTATCCGTCCGGCAACGCGATCTCGGTCATCGACTTCGTATTCTTCGCCGGATCGAGCGCCGCAATCGCCCCCGCGAACCAGTCGCCGCCGTAAACCGGTCCATACGCGTTCACCGACGGGTTTCTCTTGTCCGTGCTGATCGCGGCGTAAGGAAATGCGGCGCGCACCGACCAGTCCCACACTGTCACAACAACGTTCCGTTCGACGCCCTCGGGTCGCGGCGGCACGGGCGGCAGCTCGCCCTTCGCGATCCGGTCGCCCCAGTCCGCAAAAAGCGCCACCCCTTGCTCGTGTCCCACACCGCTGAGCATCCCGTTCATGAGCGAGCCCAGCTGACCGGAGGAAATGAACCGCGCCCACGCCTGGGCGCTCGTGTCGAATTTCCCGAGACTAGCGGGAATCTCGCGCGTCGCCTTGGTTCCCGTCTGATGGCAACCCCAGCAGCCCTTCAGCACGTAGAGCCAATCCGCCTGCGTCGCCAGAACGGACGGCGAAGGTCCAGGGATCGTCATCGGAAACGCGCTCTTAGGCGGCACGTTCAACAGCGACGCCCAATAGCTAGCCGGATAATATTGCGCCGCGGCCGCGGGTGTCGGCGCCACCACCGCAGCCAACGACAAAGTTTTCCCCGGCGCCGCATCCACCGGCTCGGAGTCCACTAGCCCGTACCCGCGCACCCACACTTTGTAATTCGCCTTCGGCAGCTCCGGCAGCAGGAACTGACCGCGATCGTCGGTAACCACGATCTTTCGAAATTTCGTCCCCAGGTCCGCAGTTTCCGCGATCACCCACACACCCGCTTCCGGACCCTTCGCACTCGTCACTGCCCCGGCAATCTCACTCGCGCCAGTAGCAACCGCGGCCCCGCGGCCGTTCGCCCGCACGATGGCGACACTCGCCCAAAGCCCGCACCCAGCCAACACCATCACGATCAGTTTCCACGCCCGCTTTTGCATCAAGTCTTTTCCTCGGATTTCCGCTCGGAAGCCTGAAGATCGCTGTCAAAACTCTCTCGGTAAAGTTTAGAAAAAAGTTCCCCCTCCAAGTACACCTTTTCTCCGCAATTTGCAATCTGTTGACGATGACGACGGCGATAGCTCCCCGTCCAGTGGTTGACAAGAACGCCGCGGCAGAATAGAAGAATCACGTCGCTGCCTTCGATCCTTCACAACCTATTCGGAGATTTCGTATGGCCATAGATTCGCAAGTATCGCGCAGGGATTTTCTCGCAGCCGCCGTCGGAACCACCGTTGCCGCGACGGCTGCCGCGACCGCCGGCTCCGCCGCTCCCTTGCCGGGGTCGTCCGCAATGGCACCGCAAAAATCCGGCACGGTGCAAACGGTCCTGGGACCGATGAGCACCGACAAACTCGGTTTCCACCAGTCCCACGAGCACGTCTGCTGCACCTCCGACGGCTTCTGGCTCTACTGGCCCGAACTCATGGGTGGGCGCGAAGCCTTCATCCAAACGGCGGTCGAAAAACTCAAGACTGCGAAGGCCGAAGGCCTCGATTCCTTCGCCGACCTAACCACCATCGACCTCGGCCGCGACATTCGCCTCCTCGAGGAAGTTTCCCGCAAATCAGGCGTGCACATCGTCGCCGCCACCGGGCACTGGGTCGAGCCCGCCCGCTGCATGGACGTCCGCTCGATCGAAGAACTCACCGATTACTTCGTCCGCGAGATCCAGGTGGGCATGGAAGGCACCAGCATCAAGGCCGGCGTCATCAAGGCGGCCAACGACAGCGGCCCCATCACGTCCTTCGGCGAAAAACTCCTTCACGCCGCGGGCCGCGCCTGCAAAGCCACCGGAACACCCATCTCGACGCACTCCTTCGCGCTCGAACGCAACGGCGAAAAACAAGCCGCGATTTTCGAACAGGAGCAGGTAAATCCAGCAAAGGTTTGCATCGGCCATTCCGCCGACACCACGGACATGAGCTACCTGCTGGGGCTCGCTCGCCGCGGCTACTATCTCGGTATGGATCGCCTGAAAGGTGGTGCCGACCCGCCGAAACCCCGCGCAAGCTTCCGCGAGAAGCTCGCCTCGATAAAAGCCCTGGTCGATAACGGATTCGGCGACCGCATCATGGTAGGAACGGATTACGCAATCGGCTCCGCGCAAGTGCCCACCCCGGACCTTCGCGTGCGCGATGCTCTAAATCCAGACGGCATCCACTTCGTATGCCGCCAGGTGATCCCCGGCCTGCGAAACATCGGCGTATCGGAAGCAGCAATCAAAATGATCACGATCGAAAATCCCAAGCGCTTCTTCGACGGCGCCTGAGCTTGCGGCTACGCTGTGCCGATGAGATTAGGCTGGGGTCCTCACTCAAGCTCGTTGCCGTTCGCCGTCATCCTGAGAGGCTGTGACTTTTCGATCTTTTGCGGGTGCCCGACCCTTCGGTGTCAAGGGTCGGTCTTTTCTCTTTCTTGCCGTGCCTTGCTTTTCGTTGTCATCCTGAGCCCATCCGCGCCCGGCGCGGATGGGTGAGGAACCTGCTTCATCCTTCGCCGTTGCGGATGTCCAGGGTCGGTCTTCTGCATTTCGTGCCGCTCTTTGCTTTTGTCAGTCGGCGCGCAGCGATGGATACCTCCTGTCCTTGGCCTTTTCCGGTTGTTGCCATACCGTGTCGTTGCCGTCAGAAGTTGTCACGTGCGCCAGGAACGCCCGGGCGGTTACTGATCCTTCCCGCCAAGCTGCACCTCATAACCGTCGATATCCTTGATGTGGATGCAGCATGCCGTCTCGCGCTTCACTTCGATGCCCCGCCGCTTGATCTCAGCAGACACGGCCGGCCTCACGCTCTTATCCGCGTCCCAACCCGCAATCGTGAAAGCCACATGGTCCACAGGCAGTTGGTCCGGTTTCTGCCGCGGGTGAAAGAAAATCACCGATTCGCCCACCCCGACCGCTGCTTTCG
>JBEKTG010000318.1:0-7166 GCA_049516275.1 Candidatus Acidiferrales bacterium | reverse complement strand
CTGTCCGCGCTCCTCGGCATCCACCCCGGGATACGCGCCGGGCGTATCGATGAACACAAAAATCGGCCGCCGATATTTTGCCGCCAGTTGCATCGCGCGCAGCGCCTTCCGATAGCCCTCCGGCTTCGCCTGTCCGAAGTTGCGAGCCACGCGCTGCTTCGTGTCGCGGCCCTTCTGGCTGCCGACGATCATCACCGGCTTGCCGTGAAACCATGCCATGCCGGTAATCAGCGCGGGATCGTCCGCAAACCCGCGGTCGCCATGGATCTCGCTGAAGTTTTCAAAGAGCAGGCGGATAAAGTCATCGGTGTAGGGACGCTGCGGGTGCCGCGCGAGAAGCACATGCTGCCAGGATTCAAGATGCTCGTAAAAATCGTGCTTGAGCTCTTCGACTTCGCGCCGGATGCGCTCAATGTCTGCGGCCGTGCTTTCCGTCGGGTCGGTGAGCCGGCTCAGCTCGGCGACGTTCCGTTCGAGCGCGTCAATTTCACTCTGCTTCTGCTTCTCGCGATCCTCGGAAGTGCCGCGCGCGTCCTTGCGCCGCCTCTCGATAAAAGGAGGCGCCGTGCTCGAAGCTGCGGCAGATGGCTTTCCACCCGCTGCGGAACCCCGCGCCTTCTCTTCGAGCGCCTTGCGCTGACGGGCAAGCTCGCGCATCCTGCGAAGCCGCCGCCGCGCCAGCCTGCGCCTGTCCTTTTTCTTGTCTTCCGCCTTTTCGTCCCCCGCCACAAGCCCTCTTTACTGCTCATTTTACAGCTCCACAGCCACCGAATCGCTGCCGCAAATCTCCCGCACCCGCTCCACCAATTCCTTGTCCGCCCGCACGGCGCTCGAAGCCTCCAGCGTCGCCTCCGTGCCGTCGTCCTTGATGAGATCGAACGCCACGCGGCACCTCCCGGGCCGGCTCGAAAACAGTTCGTGGAGCCGCGTCAATGCCTCGGTGTCCACCACGCTTAAATCCACCCGCACGCGAAGCAGGCTCGGCGGGCGGTCAGCCACCTGATCCAGCACTCGCGCATCCGAAACGATCAGTCGCGTTCCGACATCCTCCACCGCGACGCGCCCCTTCACCAGCAGCGGCGTGGCTGCCTTGAGGATCGGTTCCAGCTTCTGAAACGCCTCCGGGAACACCAGCGCCTCGATCACGCCGGTGCGGTCCTGCAAGGTCAGAATCGCCCAGCGGGCACCCCGCCGCGAACGCATCGGCCGCGCCTGCACGATGATTCCCGCAACAACGATGTCCTCATTGTTCCGCTTTCCCTCCATCGAGGAAAGCTCGGTCGCCTTCAGGTCCGCCAGCCGCCCCGCGTATTTATCGAGGGGATGCCCCGAGATGTAGAAGCCGAGCGTCGCATATTCCGCCGCCAGTATTTCGTGCTCCGGCCACTCCTCGATCTCCGGCAGAAGTTCCACGGGCGGAGCGACGGTCTGCGACGAGCCGCCCCCAAACAATCCATGCTGACCGCTTTCGCGCGCGCGTTGCAGTTTCTGGGCGCGCTCGACCGCGCGGTCGGTTACCGCGAACATCTGGGCGCGGTGCGATCCCAGGCCGTCCATCGCTCCGGCCCGAATCAGGCTTTCCAGCACGCGCTTATTGAGCTGCCGCGCTTCCACCGACTCGACGAATTCATAAAAGCTGCTGAAGCGGCCCAGCGACTCCCGCGCCACCAGAATTCCCTTCACCGTGTTCTCGCCCACGTTCTTGATCGCGCGCAGACCGAAGCGTATCTGGTCGGCCACCGGCGTGAAATCCACATCGCTCGAGTTCACATCCGGCGGCAGCACCGTAATACTCATGCTGCGCGCTTCATTGATGTACTTCACTACCTTCTCGATGTTCCCCGTTTCCGAGGTCAGCATCGCCGCCATGAATTCCACCGGATAGTGCGTCTTCAGCCACGCCGTGTGATACGCGAGTAGCGCGTACGCGCAGGAGTGCGACTTGTTGAAGCCATACCCGGCGAATTCCGCCATCAGATCGAAGATTTTCTCGGCCTTCTTGGCCGGCACTTTGCGCGCCGCGCAGCCGGTGAGGAATTTCTCCCGCTGCGCCGCCATCTCCTCCACCTTTTTCTTCCCCATCGCGCGGCGCAGAAGATCGGCGTCGCCCAGGGAAAACCCTGCGAGCCGGTTGGCAATCTGCATCACCTGTTCCTGATACAGAATCACGCCCCACGTCTCGGACAATATCTCCTCGAGCGCCGGTAGGTCGTAGGCCACCTTCTTCTTGCCGTGCTTGCGGGCGATGAAATCGTCGATCATGCCGCCCTGGATCGGTCCCGGCCGGTAGAGAGCGTTCAGCGCGGTCAGATCCTCCAGGCGCGTCGGCTGGTAGCGCCGCAGAATGTCGCGCATCCCGTGCGACTCAAACTGGAAGATCCCGGTCGTATCGCCCCGCGTGAACAGCGCGTACGTGGCCTTGTCGTCGAGCGCGAGCGTCGCAAGTTCCACATCGATTCCGCGATTCTGCTTGATCAGCCGCACGGCGTCATCGAGCACAGTCAGAGTCGTCAGTCCCAGAAAATCCATCTTCAGCAGGCCGATGCGCTCGAGCGCGTTCATGTCGTACTGCGTCGTGATTTCATCCTTGTTCGACTTGTACAGCGGAACGATCTCGGTGAGCGGCCGCGGAGAAATCACCACGCCCGCCGCGTGTGTCGACGCGTGCCGCGCCAGCCCCTCCAGGCGCAGCGCCACCTCCACCACTTCCTTGACCCGCTCGTCCTTTTCCCGCATCGACTCGAGCTGCGGCGATTGTTTCAGCGCCTCTTCCAGCGTGATGTTCAGCTGGTTGGGCACCAGCTTCGCGAGCCGGTCCACGTCGCCATACGCCATATCGAGCGCCCGGCCCGTGTCCTTCAGGGCCGCCTTCGCCGCCATCGTGCCGAACGTGATGATCTGCGCCACGCTCTTCTCGCCGTAGGTCTTCCGCACGTACTCGATCACCTCGCCGCGCCGCCGCATGCAGAAATCGATATCGATATCCGGCATCGAGATGCGCTCGGGATTCAGGAAGCGCTCGAACAGCAGGTCGTATTGCAGCGGGTCCACGTCGGTGATGCGCAGCGCATAACTCACCAGGCTCCCAGCGGCCGAACCCCGGCCCGGCCCCACCGGCACGCCTTGCGAGCGCGCATAATGGATGAAATCCCACACGATCAGGAAGTAGCCCGCGAAGCGCATCTTCTTGATCATTTCAATTTCGGCGGTCAGGCGGCTCTCGTATTCCGGGATCGCGTGGCGAAGGTAGTTCTCCTTCGCCAGCCGCTCCAGCTGGATCGCGCGCGACGCGAAGCCCTCGCGCACCACCTTCTCGAAATACGAATCGGTCGTGTAGCCTTCGGGAACCTTGAACTCCGGAAACGGGTTGCTCACCCGCTGGATTTTCACGTTGCAGCGGTCGGCAATCGCCACGGTACGCGAAACCGCATCCGGCAATTCACGGAATACATGCGCCATTTCCTCGGCCGTCTTAAAGTAAAACTGGTCGGTGGCAAACTTCATCCGCTGCGCATCGCTCATCGTCTTGCCGGTCTGGATGCACATCAGCACTTCCTGCGCGTGCGCGTCGGACTGCGTGAGGTAATGTGTGTCGTTGGTCGCGACCAGCGGTATCCCGGTCTCTTTCGAGAGCTGCACGAGATCGCGGTTGATCCGCGTCTCCACCTCGAGGCCCTGATCCTGCACCTCGAGAAAGAAATTCCCTTTGCCGAAGATGTCGCGCAGCCGGTACGCATTCGTGCGCGCCTGATCGTACTTCTCGGACAGCAGCGCGTCCGCCACCTCCCCGCGCAGGCACGCCGACAGCGCGATCAATCCCTTGCTGTGCTTCGCGAGGAGTTCGTGATCGATGCGCGGCTTGTAGTAAAAGCCCTCCAGAAAGCCGGTGGACACCAGCTGAATCAGATTCCGGTAGCCCTCGTCGTTTTCGCAAAGCAGCACCAGATGGTTCGAGCGCTCCGCATCCGCTCCCCGGTTCTTGTGGTTATCGGGCGCCACGTACACTTCGCAGCCGATGATCGGCTTCACCCCGTGTGTCGTCGCCTTATGATAAAAATTCGCCGCGGCGAAGAGGTTTCCGTGGTCCGTTACGGCAACGGCAGGCATACCCCGCCGCGCGGCCTCGGCTGTCAGTTCGCCGATCTCACATGCGCCGTCAAGCAGGGAGTAATCCGTATGGAGATGCAGATGTACGAAATTCGGAGTTGCCATGTGCGGCTATTTTAAACCAGGTTCGAGGAATCAGATACGTGCATTACGCAAGGCTGAGGAAAACGACTCGAGTGTCCGCGATTTCCCCGCCCGTATGCCGCTGAACTTCCGGCAAGGTCTCGCAACTAACGCCGAGCGGCCTTCTTCGAGGTCTTCCCCTTCGCTTTTGCCGGTTCTTTTCCACATCGGCTGCGGCGTGTTTCGCCTGCGCCTTCGCGCCGATCGCGGCCGCGGCCGACTTGGAGTGCTGCGCATCGCTCCCAGGCTTGGACGGCTCAGCCTTTGCCCCGCCCTCTGCCGCAGGCGCCGCGCCAGCGGGCTTCTCTCCGCGCTTCTTTTTTTCCTTCTCGGGCTTTTTCTTCGCTTCGTCCTTAATCCCGGCGAGCTGACGCAACGCCTTCGTGCGATCCTCCGGGGTGCGCGCCCGGCCGCGCAGCTGCATCTCGAATATCTGATCCAGAATCTTGTCGAACTTCGGCCCGCGCGGAACTCCCAGCGCATCCAATTCCGCCGCCGGAAGCCCCATACGCAACGGCCGCCATTTCTGAATGAAGTTATGCAGCTTGGAAACCACCGGCGAGCTCGGGAACTCCACCTCGATGAACGCGAGCATCTCGCCGGGCAGCGACGCAATATAGAAATTCGTTCAGATTCTCGACCTCCGCGGAACGGAACTCCATGGTCCGCAGGGCCGCGGCAGCATCCCGCGGTTTCAGCCGCCCCAGCGCGTAATACATCACCGGACGCGACAGCCGCGGCCGTATTCCCGCCGAATACAGGTTGATGCGCACCTTGGCCAGTTTGTTCAGGCTGTCGTAATCGGGCTTGCGCTTCTGCAGCTGCGGATGAATCGCTTCGAGCAAATCATGCGACTCCCACACCTTGAGCGTCGCCACAGGAGTGTCCTCGCGCGTCAACGCCCGGAATTCCTCGCCCACATCGGGGGCGGATAAATTCTCATGCAGCTTGCGCTCCACGGCAAGATCGAACCATTCCTGCGTCCGCGATTCGATCTTGAAGCCCATCCTCGCCGCATACCGAAGGATGCGCAGCAATCGTATCGGCTGGTTGGTGAACGCGTGAATCGAAAGCGCGCGGACCTCCTGCCGCTCCAGATCAGCAAGCCCGTTCATCGGATCGAGCAGCAGCCCCCGCGATTGAGTGTTCAGCGAAATCGCAATCGCATTGACGGAAAAATCCCGCCGCCGCAAATCCTCCATGATTCCCGAGAAGCGATAATCCGGCTTTACGCCCGGCCGTTCGTACACATCGTCCCGGGCCGCCGCAATCGAGCCGTCCACATCGCCCGCAAAAATCATTTCGTAATGGCGCGCCCGCTCGTTCTCGGCAAGGGCCCGCGCGCCGCCCTTTTCAAGCTCGCGCACCATACGCACCGGATTCCCTTCCACGGTGAAGTCGAGGTCGCGAATGGGCTGTCCCGAGATGAGGTCCCGGACGGCGCCTCCCGTCAAATAGATATTCAGCTCCTGCGATCGCGCCAGTTCCTGCACGCGCTCCAGCACCGCCCGTTGTTCAGGGGACAGCCGGCTTTCCAGTAAAAACATGTAGTCGGGCATGAGGGTTTCTGTCTCCTCCGTTTCGCGTCAAAATCTTTTTCAAACGCGCCAGTTCAAGCGCGAGCGCTCAGGCCCGCGGGTGATGCGCGTTGTAAACCTGTTTCAACCGCTCTTCCACCACGTGCGTATAAATTTGCGTCGTCGAAATGTCCGAATGGCCCAGCATCATCTGCACTGACCGCAGGTCGGCGCCCCGATCCAGCAGGTGCGTCGCGAAACTGTGGCGCAGCATGTGCGGAGTAAGCGACTTCCGAAGCCCGGCCTTGCGTCCGTACTCGCCCAGAATTTTCCAGAACGCGATCCGGTTCAGCTTATGCCCCTTCTGATTCAAGAACAGGTACGGCGAGGCGACGCCCCGCGCGAGCGCCTGCCGGGCGTCGCGAAGGTAAGTCTGCACTGCCTCCAGGGCCCGTTTCCCTACCGGAACCAGCCGCTCCTTGTTTCCCTTGCCGATGCAGCGAAGGCATCCCGGCTCCATCTGCAAATCGGAAACGCGCAGCCCGCATAGCTCCGACACGCGAAGCCCCGTCGAATACATCAGTTCGATCATGGCCCGGTCGCGGATCCCGACCACGTCATTTTTGTCCGGCTGCCGCAGCAGCCGGTCCACCTCGTCGACGCTCAGAAATTCCGGCAGGCTCTGCCGGAACTTGGGCGACTCGATATTCGCCGCCGGATCGCTCTCGATCGCGCCCTCCAGCAGCAGGAACCGGAAAAAGTGGCGGATCGTAACGAGGTGCCGCGCCACCGAACGGCTGTCGAGGTTCCGGCGATACAGGGTTCCCAGAAAATCCACCACGTGCTCGCGCCGCAGTTCCGTCACTCCGGCCTTGCGTTCCGCTGCAAACGACGCGAACTTCGCCATATCCCGGCGATAGGCCTGGATCGTGTTATCCGACAGGCCCTTTTCGACCCGCAGATAGTTCAGGAATGTCCGAACCTGCGCTTCCACTTCTTCGCTCTCCCGAAATTCTTGCTACAGTTTCGACTCGGCGGCCGCGACCGGATCGGCCCGCCTCACCAGCAGCAGAAACTCAAAAAGCTCCTCACATCGCAAAAGCCACGCCAGCCCCAGATACACCGCGACGGATGCGGCGATCGTTCCGGCCAGCATCGCGGCCTGCGCCAGCACGTGGCGCACTCCCTCGAAATTGACGGCGCGCAGAGCGGCGTAGGTGATCGCTGCCATCGCGGCCGCGCAAAGCCCCATTTTCCCCAGGGAAGCCGCCACGCCGCGAAAACCCAGCGAGCCGTGGCGCTTCCGAAAAAAGAAAAACAGCAGCGCGAAATCGAAATAAGCCGCCAGCGAACTCGCCAGCGCCGGGCTCCCGTTGGAAAGATACCGGAACGCGAACAGCAGAAACGCCGCGTTCAACA
>JBEKTG010000317.1:0-4527 GCA_049516275.1 Candidatus Acidiferrales bacterium | reverse complement strand
CGATCTTCGGTGAGGTTTGCTCTGGAAGCCTGTGGAGTTTCCGTTTCCGCCATACGTTTCAATTGTACGACGGGATTGAGCGCGTCTTCGCCCCGATTCTGGCGGGGATTTCACTTCTTGGGAGGGCGATGCGCTTTCGAAAACGCGTGCAGGCGCCGGATTCGGTCGCGTGCCGGTCGCGACCCGGCCCCGGCAGGGCTTTCTCCGGCAGGCGGCGCCAGCAGGCGGCTGCAAGCCCGGAGGAGCCGGCGGTAAGGCCAATCGGCCTCCCGGAAAAATAGTTCGCCTTCGCGCGGATTGGAGTAAAACCAGCGCGTCAACAAGGAAAGGTGTTCGGTTAGGTCGGGATGCGCTGTACGCAAACCGAATCTCCTCTTCTGTTCCTCGGGCGAGTCGAAGCTCTTACCGTTTTCGTCCGGCTCGGCAGACTCATTTTTTCCCGCCGGTGCATTCGCCTGTTCGCTTTCGGGCGAGTCCAGCCCCGAGCGCAGAATTTCTTCCACCGATCTTGGTTCGCCTGACAGCTCGCCAAACCTGAGAAAGATAGGCTCCCGCAGGATTCCGCCGCGCATCGGAAACACGGCGACGGTTTTTTCCTCTGCGGCGCGCTGAAGAATTACCGCGTCGAATTCCTCCACGCGCCGCGCCAGCTCCGGCAACCCGCGCAACGCCGCCGACACTTTCTCCAGCCGCTTGTGGAGCGCCGCGGCGCGCTCGAAGTCCAGCGCTTCGCTCGCCGCCTCGCGTTCCCGTTCCACGTCCTGGATGAGCTGGCCTCCGCCCGAATCGAGCCCCTTCAGCACTCGCCCAACTTCCGCGTCATATTCCTCTTTCGTGCAGCCCGCGAAGCACGGCGCCAGACACATCTTCATCTGTGAATACATGCAGCCGGGAAACGTCGGATCGCGCCGGATCTTGATCTGGCAGCGCCGGACCTTGAACAAATCGAGATATCCCTCGCTGAAAGCCTCCGCCGCCTTGCGCGAAACGAATGGCCCGAAGTAGAAGCCCGCATCGCCGCGAATGGTTCGCGTCACGTAGCACCGCGGATATTCGTTCCGGAGGTTCACCTTCAGCATCGCCGGCGGGCGCACCCGCACCAGGTTTCGGTATCGGCGAGGGAAATACGCCCGGGCCTGCTGATAGTGCGCAACCATCTGCTCGAACTTGGAGCCTGTAGCGCGGTACCGGACTCGCACCGCCACACCGCGAAGGTTCAACCGGTTGGACGACACGTCAGGGAGGGCCAGCAGCCGTTCAGCCGCGCGCCGGATATCCGCCGTGCGGGCAAGGTAAGGTTCCGCGGCCGCATCGGCCATTTCGAGAAGAAAAACTCCCGGCCGCGTAGGAAGCGCGCTGAAGAAGGCCGCATCGCAGCCCGCATCGAACTCCAGCGCGTGTTCCAGCTCAAGCATGGTGCAAGGATACAACGACTTTCATCGCCAGGAGGGAAGCGCGCAATCGGAAAGAAACTTAGCCGCCCCGTTTAGAACCGTCGGTTCCAGGCGCGACCGCCGCCGCTTGTTTCTCTTTCCATTCCGCGAGCGTAAGTCGCGGCATGAGGAAAAGGTCTGAGCTGCGTGCATACCAGCCCCGCCCGTGCATGCGCGCGATCAGTTTGAGTTTTGGCGTGTCAATGTAATGCTTCTGGGCGTCGATCACGGCGTCGTCGCGAACGTGCATCATCACCACGCGGCCCAGCACCAGTCCGTTGTCGGGGCCCAGTTCGACAATCTGCATCAGCTCGCATTCCATCGACACCGGACTCTCTGCGATGCGCGGCGGTTTCACGCGAATGGACGGGAGAGTCGTCAGTCCAGCCTTTTCAAGCTCGTTGACCCCTGTCTCGAAATCGACCGCCGTTACGTTCATCTGCTCGGCGTTTTCTTCGGACACGAGATTCACCGTAAACTGGCCCGTCTCGCGGATGTTCGCGCGGGTGTGCTTGGGATTCGCAACAGGAGTGGATCCGATGCCAACCCCGACCACCGGCGGATCGCCTGAAAATGCGTTGAAGAACGAAAAAGGTGCAGCGTTGATCTGCCCGCGGGCGTCCTGGCTCACCACCCAGGCAATAGGCCGTGGCGTAACCGTCGAAACCAGCAGCTTGTAGCATTCCTGCGGCGGAATCTCGGTGAAATCAAACTGCATCGGTCCTCGCGTGATTTTGGATCCCCGGGGTGCTAGCCCCCAGGTTCTACGGTGGGGAATCCTGGTTTAGTCTGCAACGGGTGCGGCTGCTCGTCTCAACTCGGGTTCCCGCTGCCTCGCCGCCAGAGAGGATATTTCAAACCGGTCGCCTACCTGCGTGCCCGACCGATAAATCGTATGAGGAGGCAGTTCCAGCACGCTGCTCGCTTTCAGAGAGACTTTGGAAATGCGGAAGGGCCGCACGTGCTCTTCCAGATGGACCACTTCCTTCTGCTTATTGAGGAAGATCAGATCGATGGGAAAGAGCATCCCAATCGTATGAACCCCTCGCGAAGGCACGATCCAAAGCCCCGTCCCCAGGCGAGCCCATCCCGGAGTCTTCCCGAGCAGTCCCACCAGGCGGCGCACGTAGCTATCGGCGACGGTCGCCTCGGTTGCTACGAACGTCTCCCTCGTCTTGTTATAGACGTATACGGCGCGTTTATGATCCGTGTTATTCATCGTCCCCGTAATCTCTCTGCAAGTGCGGTGGTCTTACTCGATCGCTTTTCCCCGTCGCCGCCAGATAATGATGAACAGCACCACCACAGCAAGAACGCCTGCAATGATTCGAATTGTCGTAATGTCCATCTTCATTCTCTCCTTCAGCGATTTTTGTTATCTCACCACACCCGCCCCGATTACTTCAGAGCGGGCAAAAACTGCCGCATCAGCGTGATCACCGCCGGCCCCAGGATCACAACCATCAGAGCTGGGAAAATAAAGAATACGAGCGGCGGAACCATCTTCACCGTCGTCTTTGCGCTCATCTCTTCGGCTCGCTGGCGCCGCCTCGTGCGCAGATCGTCGGAGTAGACGCGCAGCGATTGCGCGATGCTCGTTCCGAACCGTTCTGTTTGAATCAGCATCGCCACCAGTGCTTTGAGTTCGTCGAGCCCTGTCCTTCGGGCTAGCTCCCGCAGCGCATCCAGACGGCTCTTCCCTACCCGCATTTCCAGGTTGACCATCTGCAGTTCTTCACTCAGTTCAGGGTGAACAATCCGGACTTCCTGGGCTACCCTCAAAATAGACTGATCCAACCCAAGCCCGACCTCGACGCAGATTACCAGGAGGTCCAAAGCGTCGGGGAGAGCCATCCTCAGGCGATGTTGTCGTCTCTTGATTTTCCAGAGAAGCCACATTTCCGGAAGCATGAAGCCCAGCACTGCCGCCAGGAGCAAGACGAAGAACGGATTGCTCCGGTACACGCCAGTCAGCAGCACCAGCCCCACGAGGAGGACCGGCGTCAGCACTTTCATGCCTTGGATCGCCAGCGAGGCTTCCGAAGTTCTGTACCCCGCCCTCATCATCATGATCTGCGCGCGCGACGCCCGCGCTCCTGCCGCGACCGGAACGAAGCTCCCTACTTTTGCCAGAAGGTCGCGAGCCCTTTCCTTGTGCCTTTCGGCGAATTTTTCTTCCGGCCGGCGGGCGGTAGGCTGTTTCAGCTGCTCGAGCCGCTCCGCAACTCCCGTTTCTCCTCGCGAGAACGCGTAAACCAGCGCCAGTAGAATCAGCAAGGTCGAAACAAACGTAATGGCTGCTATGCCGGACGGCATTTCTCCCCCTTCACCATCACACCTCGATGTGCACGATCTTCCAAAGAATCCCCGCTCCGATGAACTGCAGAATGCCGGCGCCGATGAGCATTTTTACGCCCAACGGATCGTCGAACAGCACGTGAACGTAAGTCGGATTCATCACCCTCATCAGGAGCAGCATCCCGATCGGCAGAGCGATCAGAATCGTTGCCGTCAAACGGCCTTGTGCCGTTTTGATTTGAACTTCACGGTGAATCCGGAATCGTTCCCGAATCACTCGTGCGAGTTCGTCGAGGAGTTGCGCCAGATTGCCCCCGGTGTCTTTCTGAATCAAAAGCGCGGTTACGAAGAACTGCACGTCCACCAGTGGAACCCGCTCGGCCATGTTCGAAAGAGCGTCCCGCAGAGGCAGCCCGAAATTCTGCTCCTCAAACGTTGTCCGGAATTCCCCCGCGACGGGTTCGGGCGACTCCTTGGAAACCATTTCCAAACCTCCCGTAAACGCATGGCCGGCCCGCACCGCTCGTCCCAGCAAATCGAGAGCCTCCGGGAAGCGTTGTTCAAATTGCTTCAGTCTCTTGCTTCGCCGAAACGCGACCACGCCCAAGGGAATCAGAGCCCCTGCCACGCCCGCCGCTAGACCGGCTGAAAAGTGCCCGTAGAGAAAGCTCACGATCACATACGCGGAAAGTCCGCCCACACCGCAGAACAAAAGTATTGTGCCGGGCCTGGTGTCCATACCTGCTTGCGTGATGAGATTCTGGAGCCGCGTCGTCCATTTGAGTTTCATCATCAA
>JBEKTG010000316.1:0-4558 GCA_049516275.1 Candidatus Acidiferrales bacterium | reverse complement strand
AATTGCTGTTCGCTCTCCTGCAACGCCTGATCGCGCTTGTGAATCTCGACGAGCATTCCATTGAAGGCATCCACGAGAAGCGCCACCTCGTCGCGGTCGCCGGTCGCTTGCGCTCGCACCGAGTAATCCTTCTCCCGCGATACATGCCGCGCCGTCTCCGCCAGGCGAAGAATCGGCTGCGAGACCACCCGCTGCAGGATCCGGGAGATGGCCAGGGCAGCGACCAGTGACGCGCCCAGAATCACGAGCAGGATGACAGTGTAGCTCCTGAGCCGGTCATACATCGCGCCCATGTCGGACCGGATGTAAACAATCCCGGCGGGCTTTCCCTGAAAGACAATGGTGTGGACCAGGCCAAATTCCCCGCGTTTAAAGGCATAGCTGTCGTCTTGACCGTGCGCAAATGCAGGCAGATCGGCCGTAGAAACATCGGGCTGGCGCGAGTAACCCGCGAACAGCCTGCCTTTCGGAGTGTAGATGCCTGCATATATTATGTGCGGAGACGCGCGTAGCGCGGACAACGTGCTCTCGGCTGACTTGGGATCGTTGAAGATCAAAGGCGAAACCGCGTTGGAGCCGATGATCTGCGCCTCGATCGACGTGTTGCCGATCAGGTTGGCGCGGAAGGTGATCACGTCGTAGGCAAAAAACGCAGCTGAGGCCAGAATCAGCGCGCCGCCGCTCACCAGCAGATTCATGGCAGTCAGCTTTTTGGAGAGCGAATCGCGAAGCGTGCTCATGGCTGTGCGCTCGCGCCGGGCGGCTCTTTCTGGATATCGGTGGCGACCTTCAACAATTGCGAACTCAACGTCAGCCCGGCTTTTTCCGCCGCTGTGAGATTCACCTCAAAGCGAACTTTGTTTTCCTTGAGAACGAATTGGATCATGCCGCCGTTGCTCGTGAAAGCGGGCATGTCGCTGACGGTGAGGACGGCGGAGCTCCCCACCGCGGCGAGGATCTCCTTGATCCGGGGCGCCTCTGACGAGCTGATAAATAGAATCTGGCAGTTGGTTGCCTCGCGCGGGATGGCGATCCGCCGCGCAGCGAGCTTCCGGTTGTTGATCGCTTCACCGGCAAGCGTGGCGTCCAGGGCACTTCCGAACGGATCGCGTCCCATCACGCACACATCGAAGGTTCCCTGAGCTGCTGTGGCTGCGCCGGGCCATACGACAAATCTTCCGAAGTTGTAAAGATAGACAGCCTTTACCTGGTATTCCTCTGGCTTGGACTGTTGAGCGACATCAGGGGGACAAAGGCCTAGGGATACTAGAAATATCGCGGCGAGCAATGCCAGTCGCCGCCGAAGGAGGCGATTTCGGCGGGCGAAACGGAAACCAACGAAGCCGGGAGCAGGCGTCACTTGCGTCAGTTTTCCTTGCTTGTCCAGACCAGCTTCCCGTAAAAACTTCTCTTGATCGCGACGTTGGGGCCCGGATCGCTGGCGAACTCAAAGTGACCGGGCTGCAAGAGATTGCGGCCGACGGCCGAGAGTTCCCAGTGGTTCCAGAAGGTCCATGCGAGGCGGGCGTCGGCGGTGGAATAAGACGGGATCGAGATGCCCGCGAGCTTGCTCACATAGCGGTAGTCGAAATCGAACGTAACACGCTTCGGTAAATCGAATGACGATTGCAGCAGGATCTGATGTTGCGGGCTTTCCCCGTCGGTGGCCGGCGCGCTCCCGATATCGAGCGAGTTCGGTCCTCTTCTAATCGACATATGCAGGAAGGAATACGATCCACGGAGCCGCCAGAAGGAGGTCGGCTTCCATTCCGGGGCGATTTCCGCGCCTGCCGATGTTCCGTCCAGGCCGTTTCCGAACTCCGCCGGAAGCAGGATGTGCGTCGGAGGAGGGGCAGTCTCTACGAAGGGCGAGCCGGTGATATCCTCGCTGAACAAATCGGAGTACTGGTTAAAGAATCCCGCCAGATCGAAGTAGACATTACGGACCAGTAATCTGCGATACCCCGCTTCGTAACTATCGAGTTTTTCCGACTGGAAGTTACGATTGGCGTTGAAGCGCGCGAAGAACGGCAATCCGGTGGCCGAAGTTCCGATGTATCCCGAGAGAAAAAAGTCGTCCTCGCCGTCCGACGGCGTCCGCACGGCCCGCGTGAAGGCGGCCCAAAAGGTTTGGGTCTCGGTGGGGGTCCAGAGGAAGCGGGCGCTCGGTTCCGGTTCGACGCCGGTGTAATTGGTGAGCAGGAGTTTTGTGCCCACCTCGAAGGTCAAGCGGTTGGGCACGAGCGTCATGTCGTCCTGGACAAAAGCGGAATAGAGCTCATCGGTTCGCGAGTTCGGCTGGAAATACAGGCCCGTGGTGACTGCCGGCTCGTGCCCGTGGCTCGCGCGGGCGCCCAGACCGTAGGAGAGGTGGTTGCGCGATCCAAGGTAGGAGCGTTCCAGATAATCGACATCAACGGTGTTGCGAATGTCGTCGAAATTCGGCTCGTAGCGATTGGTTCGATCGTAGTAGATCTGCAGCTGGATATCTTCCCCATCGCGAAACGTTCTCGTCCAGCGGCCCAGAATGTTTCCGCCGGAAAGGACCGCATTCCCCGTCAGGATTTGCGAAAAGGGAGGCGCGTAATTCACAGCCTGTACGGTCTCACCGGCGCGCTGATCATACAGGTCGCCTTGCAGCGTGAAGGAATCGCGCTCGTTTTTCTTCCAATCGGCCCGGAAGCCGCCCTGCATCGAGCGCCAATGGTCATACCTGTTGAAACCCGAGTGAATCTCCGGGCTGCGATTGAATGCCTCCGCATAGAAGCGATAGCTGAGGCCATTCGGATCGCCCCCGCCGTAGCGAGCGGCCAGAAATCCCTGCTCTTCGTTGCCCCCGCCGGTGCTTACCAACGCTCCTTGAGTATCCTTACTGCTCTTAGTGATGATATTGATCACGCCCTGCACCGCATTGGGCCCCCACACCGTGCCGCCTGGGCCGCGGATCACTTCGATGCGGTCGATATCTTCCATCAGGGTGTCCTGCACCTCCCAGTAAGTGCCCGCAATCAGGGTGGTGTAGACGCTGCGACCGTCGATGAGCACCAGCACGGAGCGGTTCAGGCGGCTGTCAAAGCCGCGGATTCCGATGGACCACTTATCGCCGTCGATGCGCTCGACTTCTACTCCGGGCGCGAGCCGGAGCGCCTCAGGTATGCTGGTTGCGCCTGAGCGGCGGATGTCGTCTTGGGTGATCACGTAGACCGCAGCCGCGGTCTTCCAGACTTGTTCGGGCGCCTTGGATTTCGTGGTTACCTCAACGTCCCCGAGTTGTTGCAGGTCGAGCTGTTTCAGTTGCTGTTGCGAAGGGTTGCTCGCCTGCGGCCGCGCGGTGTATTCGAAAGCCCCCAACAAAATGAACACGGCGGCAATTTTACGCGAACATATCCAGGGGCGATGGGGTTGCATTCGGAGTTCTCCAATGGTTTGAAGCTCAGGCTGGGCCGGCGCGTCCGGGAAGCCCATCCAGCGATCGCGCGCCACAGCCCGCGTGAAACGGCTTGCAGTTAATGAACCACCACTCAGACAGGCCGGCGATCGAGCAGCGCCACGATGGAATCGAGCAACTGTTCCGCCCGGAAGCTTCCCTTGACGATCCACTGATCCACGATGCCCGAGGCTTCGCCCGGCAAATCCGACATTCCCGAGAGAACCACGACCGGAACAGCCGGGTTGATCCGCTTCAACTCGGCAGCCACGGCGGTTCCCTTCATTCCAGACATCCAGTAATCCAGGATCACGGCGTCGACCTTTTCGGACCGGAAGATTTGAAGGCCCTGCGCTCCCGAGTGCGCGGCGATCACGCGGTACCCGGCGGACTCGAGCAACAGCTTTCGCGGCAACAATCCTGCGGCTTCGTCATCAATCAAGAGAATGGTGGCCGTATCCTGATCGCTCTTCGTGAAGGAGGTCTGATCGGTCGCATCGCCATCCGTCTTCTCCTGTCCGCCCTCAGGCTCGCTGGGGACCGGCAGAACCACCACGATTCGCGTTCCGCCGGCGTCGGAGCGAATGTCCATTCGACCTCCAAACTGGCGGATCCTTTCGCGCATCCCGCGCAATCCGACGCCAAAACTCGTTCCGGAGGAAATCTTTGACTGAGTTTCAAGGGGGATGCCTTTACCCTCATCCTGGACGACGAGGGTGATTTCTCCGGAGGAACGGCTGATACGCAATTGAGCGGTCGGGCTTCCTGAGTGGCGATGAACATTTGTGAGGCATTCCTGAACGGTTCGGAAAAGAGACAGCGCCAGATCGCGCGGCAGCCCGTCGCTGAAGCCCGAAGCGAGGTCCATGGACACCGAGATTTTGCTGCGCTCTGCAAATCCGTCTCCGTACCAGCGCAGCGCGGATTCCAGCCCCATTTCATCGAGCAGCGGCGGGTGCAGAAGGTGAGACATCGTACGGATTTCTTGAAGAGCCTGCTCGGTTAACCTGGTGTTCTCGTCGAGGGACTGCCGCGCCGTTGGGCTGAGCTTGTCTTTTTCGTCGTTGAGTTTTGAGAGGTTGAGATTCAAGGCTACGATGAGCTGCCCGACTCCGTCATGCAATTCGCGGG
>JBEKTG010000315.1:0-4620 GCA_049516275.1 Candidatus Acidiferrales bacterium | reverse complement strand
GTCCACGATCCGAAGCAGGGCGACAAATTGATGCTGAGCCTGGAAGACGCCATCTCCCTCGGCCTCGAAAACAACATGGACATCGCGGTGCAGCGCTTCACGCCCTGGCTCGACGAAACCGCGCTGCTCCGCGCCAAATCCGGCGTAAACGGCAGGCTGGTTTTCGATCCTGTGCTGACGGGAACGGGCTATATCTCGCAATCCTCCGTGCCGGTCAACAATCCGTTTCTTGCCGGCGTCACGTCTGCATCCTCCACTTCTTCCAATACCTCTTCTGTGGCCCCGAACCTGATCAGCCACAATGGCGTCGCCAATTTCAATTACACGCAGGGGTTCGCCACCGGCACGCAGCTTCAGGTGAGTTTTGACAACACGCGGTCGTCCATCAATTTTCCGGGCGATCTCTTCAATCCTTACGTGCAATCCTCGCTGACGGTTCAGGTAACGCAGCCTCTGCTCAACGGCTTCGGTCGCCTCGCGAACACGCGCTACATTCTCGAAGCGCGCAACACCGTAAAAGTGGGCGAGTCGCAATTCGCGCAACAGGTAATCAACAGCGTCACGCAGGTGGCCAACGACTACTGGGAGCTGGTCTACGCGCGTGACAACGTGAAAGTGGAACAGGCCACCGTGCTGGTGGACCAGACGCTCTATGAAAACAACAAGAAGCAGCTCGCCATCGGCACCATGGCGCCCCTCGATGTGATCACCGCCGAGTCGCAGCTCGCTTCAGACCAGCAAGCCCTGGTGCAGGCACAGACAACCCAACTACAGGACGAGACGACCCTGCTTGTCGCTATCACCAAGGATCCCCTCGCGATGTCTCTTTCCGGCGTCGAGATCGTTCCCACCACCCCCATCCCCACACCGGACGTTGTCGAGACCATTCCGCTGCAAACGGCCGTGCAGGAGGCCTGGCAGAAACGCCCGGAACTGCAGCAGGCGGCTCTCAATCTGAAAAACGCCGGCATCGAAGTAAAGGCTACGTCGAATGCCCTGCTGCCCTCGGTGAACGTGTTCGGCTTGTACGAGCAGATCGGGCTGGCGGGATCGTCCACCTCCACCACCTCGACCGCCACCGGCTTTGCAGCGGTGCCCACCGAGCCCGTGCTCTTTGCCAACGGCACGCAGGCGACCATTGGCAATCCGGCCCTGCCCGTTTTTGTGGGCGCGCAAACCTTCAGCACGGCAACCACAACCGCGCGCGGCGGGCTCGGCGATGCGTGGAGCAGCATGATCCACAACAATTACCCGACATACGAAGCGGGCATCAATCTCACCTTGCCGATCCGCAACCGCGCGGCGCAGGCCGACAACGCCCAGGCCTCGCTCGCGCAGCGCCAGCAGGAAGTACAGTACCGGCAGGAGCAGAACACCATCGTGCTCAACGTCCGCCAGGCCCTGATTGCCCTGGTGCAGGGCCGCGCAGCGGTTACGGCCGCCATTGAAGCGGAAAAGTTCGCCCGGCAGACGCTCGACGACGAGCAAAAGAAATACCAGCTCGGCGCCTCGACCAGCTATAACGTGGTGCTGCGCACGCGGGACCTCACGGCAGCCGAGGGCACGCTCTTGCGCGACCGGATCAACCTCGTCGAAGCGGAAGTGAATTTCAACCAGGCCATGGGCCGCACCCTCGATGTAAATCAGATCACCATCGCCGACGCGCGCGCCGGAAAAATCTCCCGCACGCCGAACATTCCGGGCTCGATGGACCCCGACGGCGTTCGCGGCAGGTAACCGCGCCCCTGCATTGATTTGTCACGATGACGCTTCGGCACATTCTCTGGCGCCTGCGCGAGGAGTTCTATCCCGAGAAGCACCCGTACGATCTTTTGATGGGATGCGACACCTCGGGCATGATCCACTGGTGCCGCCTCGGACCGGAAGCGACCGATTACCAGGCGGTTGATCCCGACGTTTTCCGCGCCACGATGGCGCATATCGCAGGACAGCCCGGCGAAGACCTTTCCCGGTTCACGTTCGTCGATCTCGGATGCGGAAAAGGCCGCGCGCTGCTTCTCGCCGAAGAGTACGAATTCAAGAAAATCGCCGGCGTCGACTTTGCGAAACACATGGTGAAGATCGCGTTGCGCAACGCCGCTATAGTCGAGTCTGAGCGCATTACGGTAAGCCACGGCGATGTGCGCGACTTCGATTTCCCGCCTCGGCCTCTGGTAGTCTTCCTGTACAATCCCTTTAGCGAGCGTATCACGCGAGGCGTCATGCAGCGTCTCAACTCACGCCCGGAACCGTTTTACGTTGCTTACGTGAATCCCCTTCACGCCGAGGCAGTTTCCTCGCAACCCGGGGCCGAGATCGTCGCGAAGGACGATTGGTGCACGATTTGGAGATTCGGCCGAGGCGCAGCAGCAACCACCGCGCAGCCCGCACCGACAATTTCGGCGGCAAGCGGGTCGCGGCAATGAATCCGAAGCCTTCCTCCAGCTCCCGCTCAGCGCAGGCCGCACCGGAACGCCATCCCAGCGCTGCCGAGCAAGAGTGGGAACAGAACACGCTCGCGCCCACGCTCGCGAGATCACCCGAGCGCAGCAACCAGTTCACCACCGTTTCCGGCTACCCGATCCGGCGACTCTACACCGCAGCCGATCTGTCCGATTGGAACGCGCAGCGAGATTCGAGCGTCCCGGGCGAACCACCCTACACGCGCGGTATCCATCCGGCGATGTATCGCTCGCGTCTGTGGACGATGCGCCAGTTCGCCGGTTTCGGCTCGGCGCGCGATACGAACGCGCGCTTCCGCTACCTGCTCTCACAGGGCCAGACGGGCCTCTCAGTGGCCTTCGATCTTCCGACGCTCATGGGCTACGACTCCGATCATCCCCTCGCGGAGGGCGAAGTCGGTAAGTGCGGCGTGGCGATCAGTTCGCTGGCCGATATGGAAGCGCTCTTTGACCAGATTCCGCTGGCCGAAGTCACCACCTCGATGACGATCAATTCCCCGGCCGCGGCGATCTGGGCCATGTACCTGGCGGTGGCGGAAAAACAGGGCGCCGATTGGAAAACGCTTTCCGGCACGCTGCAGAACGACATCCTCAAGGAATACATCGCGCAGAAGGAATACATCTTCCCGCCCGAGCCCTCGATGCGGCTCGTCACCGACACGATCGAATTCGGCGCGAAGCACACGCCGAAATTCAATCCTATCTCGATCAGCGGATACCACATTCGCGAAGCCGGCTCGACCGCCATTCAGGAGCTTGCCTTCACGCTGCGCGACGGGATCGAATACGTGGAGTGTGCGCTGCGCCGCGGCCTGCTCATCGACGATTTCGCCCCGCGCCTCTCTTTTTTCTTCAACGCGCACAATGACTTTTTCGAGGAGATCGCGAAGTACCGCGCCGCCCGCCGCATCTGGTATAGGACGATGCGCGACCGCTTCGGCGCCGAGAATCCGCGTTCCTGGGCGCTGCGATTCCACACGCAAACGGCCGGCTGTTCGCTGACCGCCCAGCAACCGCAGAACAACATCGTCCGCACGACCGTGCAGGCGCTAGCGGCGGTGATGGGCGGCACGCAGTCATTGCATACCAATTCGCTGGACGAGGCCTGGGCGCTGCCCACCGAAGCTGCCGCCACCATCGCCCTGCGCACGCAGCAATTCATCGCCCACGAAACCGGGGTGGCGAACACTGCCGATCCGCTCGGCGGCTCCTATTTCGTCGAAGCCCTCACAAACGAAATCGAACGCGGCGCCCTCGCTTACTTCGAGAAGATCGACGCGCTCGGCGGAATGGTCGCGGCCATCGAGCAAGCCTATCCTCAGCGCGAAATTGCCGACGCGGCGTATCAATACCAGCTGGCGGTCGATCGCAAAGAAAAGATCATCGTGGGCGTGAACAAATTCATCTCCGAGGAAAAGCCCATCGAAATATTGCAGATCGATGAATCGGTCGCGCACCGGCAGGATGAGCAACTCCACAAGCTGCGCGCCGAACGCTCGAATGAGGAAGTCGCGCGGCGTCTGAAGGCGTTGCGCAAAGCGGCCTCAGGCGCTGAGAACCTGATGCCCTTTCTCTACGACGCCGTGAAAGCCTACGCCACCCTGGGCGAAATCACGGACGCGATGCGCGAAGTCTTGGGAATCTACAACGAAATTTCTGTCACTTGATGAGCGCCGTGAACTCTATGCCGGTACCCGTTAACGGGCGGAACGGATAAGGCGGGCGGAGAGGGACGGTTCGTCCTCTGCAGTGCGAAACCATGTGCAGGCGACCGATTGGTAGATGCCGATCGCAAGCACTCCGGCAACCATAACTCCTAGACCTACTTCGATCACAGTGAGCATGGCGATGAGGTAAGTCGAGATTGCCTGCATGGGCCACCTTCCCTTCCCGCACATTAATCGCCGATACAACAGTCGCAGTCCATGCAGCTTTTCTCTGAACTGCGGAGCAAAATCACCTGAGACGCGAACTGCCAGCCCGGCCACGACTAACATTACCGCTTGCTGGGACGCAAGAAAGCTGTTCAGGGGTACAGAATACGGCCAGCGAAAGCCGATCTCGCGCCGCAACTCTATAACACCCGTCCACCTTCAAAGTTGCACCGCTACCCTTTGAACCACCTTTTCAGTATTCTGTATCTGCATGGCAGAGAAAA
>JBEKTG010000314.1:0-4647 GCA_049516275.1 Candidatus Acidiferrales bacterium | reverse complement strand
CAGGAGACGCTCTACACGCTGGCCGCGGATACCGGCGGCAAGGCGCTGCTCGACAACAACGATCTTTCGATGGGCATCGTGCAAGCGCAGAAAGACATGACCAGCTATTACATCATCGGCTATTACGCCACCAACGACGCGCTGGATGGCCGATTCCGCCGTATCAAGATTACGGTAAATAATGGTGTCGTGGCTCGCACGATATCGAAGCTGGATTACCGGCAGGGATATTACGGCGGCAAGACGTTCAAGAAATTCAACGAGAGCGACCGGGAGCAACAGTTGGCCCAGGCCCTGGCGCTGGGCGATCCGCTCACGGACATGAACATCGCCATGGAGATGGATTATTTCAGGCTAGGGCGCGACCGCTATTTTGTACCGATGGTAGTGAAGATCCCGGGTTCTGAAATTGAACTGGCGCGGCATGGCGGCGCCGAGAGCACGCGCTTCGATTTCATCGGCGAAATCAAGGGCGCGAAGGGCGCCACCGTGGGAAATGTTCGCGACAACATTGAGGTAAAGCTGAAAGGCGAAAGCGCGCAGCAACTGGCGAAAACCACCCTCGAATACGATACCGGATTCACTTTGCCGCCAGGCTCCTACACGGCCAAGTTTCTGGCGCGAGAAAATGAAACGGGGAAAATGGGCACGTACGAAGCTAAGTTCGTGGTGCCGGATTTAACATTGGAGCAGAAATATCTTCCGATCAGTTCCGTGGTGCTGAGCAACCAGCGTGAGAAGCTGGACGCGGCTGTAGCCAGCGCCGAAAAGGACAAGAAACTTCTGGCAGCCCACCCGCTGATCCAGGATGGGATGAAGTTGATCCCAAGCGTGACGCGAGTATTCCGCAAAGATCAGAACCTTTACGTGTATCTGGAAGCCTACGAACCAGCTGCCGATGCCACCGAGCCACTGATGGCGAATGTCAGCTTCTACCGAGGAAAAGTAAAAGCCTTTGAAACTGATCCTCTCCAGGTGTCCGATGGTTTGAACGCGAAGACCAAAGCGGTCCCATTGCGCTTCAGCGTCCCGCTAGCGAAGCTGCAAGCTGGCAGGTACACCTGTCAGGTGAGCGTGCTGGATCCCAGCGCGCAGAAGTTTGCCTTCTGGCGGGCGCGGATCGTGGTTCTGCCTTAGGAGAAGTCAAGAATCCAACAATTCGGGAAGTCGGGGAGGGAGGAAGGGGCGCTTTTATTTTTCCTGAAGTCATCGGTTACGGCCCGCTTTAGGTCGCGATTTAAAGACACTCGCGACCACGCTTTACCCATTTAACGATCAGCGCCGACAGATTGCCAGCTTTATCCGGCGCAATCGCGCAAGACTTCACGCCAAATGGGGGTATCACCTTAGCACGACTCCAAAACAAGGCCGGCATGTATTAAGATATGACCATCGGGAGGGATTATGCCTTCGCTGGCAACGTACGTTATCGTATCGTCCCTACTCTTGCTCCTAGGTTTGATCGTCTGGTCGCATTATCGCTCCCCGCATTGGCCTTCCTTCATTCTTAGCCTTACAGGTATCGCCCTCTATATATCACTTTTGAGGCTCTTATTCGGGTTTCCCGCCCTCCCGTCCGTAGAATCAAAAGGACCCCAAGACCAAGGCTTCCTCGCTCTCGCCCTAGCCATGTATCTGTGCATGCTCGCAGGCATGGGCGCTGAATATCTCTCGAACTACTTTGACGCCTCCGGCTCTAAGGCCGACACGTCTGGGATCGGTGCGTTCTTGCAACCGTTTTTGAAATCCCCGCTTGTTTTCATGCCGCTTGCCGTTTCGCTTCAGAGCGCAAACCTGGACCTATCACGCTTCGATGCTCCCCGTCTTATGCTGTTTCTGGTCGCTTTTGAGAACGGCTTCTTGTGGAGGGGATATTCCAGGGGAAGAATGAACAGGTCGCAGCGATCCGGGTCGAGGGCAAAGCGGAGCTCAAAATGAGAGCGGGCTCGTTATGCATCGGCTTTGTCACTTTGGTTTCCGCCATGGCTGCACTACCCCCTGGCGTAACGATCAAGCAGCTGCCCGACGACGTCATTCTGTACGAGCGTCCACGCTCAGAGCAAAGTCTCCCTGCTTTCTGGGCAGGCTTCTTCGATTTGTTTCGCGTTCACCACGACACCGGGACCAAGCTGCCATTCGAACGCAGCATAGCATTGTTGATCGGCGTGGGAAATTACAGGTACATAACTCCGGCGCTCGAATACATTTACAAAGATGTTGAAAAAATGCGCGACTACCTTCTCGCCGAAGGCGGGTTTGATCAAGTCTATGTGCTGGACGAGCGGTCAACGCCTCAGATGGTTGAGTCCTACATGATGGACAAATTGCCGACAGCGCTCGGCAAGCATGACCGCTTGCTTTTCTATTACTCTGGACACTCTGCGGATTCCGGAGGCGGCCATCCGTTCCTCCAGTTTCAAGACGCCCGAATAGGGCAGTTCAGTAGGAGCGTTTTGCCGGTAAATGAGTTCGACGCCTGGAGCGACCGAATCCCATCCGATCACATCCTATTCATCTACGACACTTGTCTTGCGGGGCTAGCTGTCGCCAAGGCCGGACAGACCGAAGCGGGGTCCTCGATCGCGGAACTCAGTTCGAATGGCAGCCGCATCGTGGTGACCGCTGGCACTGCCGATCAGAAATCTTGGGTCGCGACGGCGGAGAGACCCTACAGTATTTTTACCGATATTCTGATAAAGAGCCTGCGCGACGGCGGAGCCGACGGACGGAACCGCGGGTTCGTTACCATCGAACAGGCGGTGGCAGAAACCCAGATCCAATTAGCAACGATTACTCGCCAACTGGGGCCAGGACATGAGATGAAGCCGGTGCCCACACCCATTAAGTCAAAATTCAGGGGCACGTTCGTCTTTCTCAACCCTAAGGCTGTGAGACCCTCGATTCCTCCAGCCGATGTCAACTACATGGGGGTCACCGTCGCTAAGGAGGGTAATCCCGACGCGGCCATCGAGCTCGAATTTGCGCATTGGAGAAGCATTGAGCCCCTCCACGAACTTGGGCAGTATGCACTCCATTGCGATCTCTTTCCACACGGAGTGTTTTGCCCCGTTGCCCGCCGGCGGCTCGCTGAGGCATATGGGCAGAGACCCGCGGCCCCAACAGGTCTCGTCGTCCTTGTGGACGGGAGAACCGAGCCTCTCGGCCGTTATTCTGTTGATCAACTACGGGCTCTTGCGAAGAACAGGTACGCCGGCGCCGCGTACCAAACTGGAAGGGCATACGAATTGGGGCTAAAGGGCGCAAGGGAGGATCTCCCCGCAGCCATGTTCTATTACTCCATGGGAGCGGACCAAGAAGATGGACTGTCAGCTCAGCGCCTGGCCACCATTTACTTCTTTGGACGGAAGGGCGTTGCCGCAGATCCTGCCGAAGCGGTCGATTGGTATCAGCGGGCAGTCAATCAGGGAAATCCGAGCGCCATGTTCGATCTGGGCACGTTATATAGCAGCGGCAAAGCGGGCTTGCGCAAGGACGAAACTCAAGCCGCGAAGCTTTACCTCCAGGCGGCGAACGCCGGTAATTCGGACGGCATGGCGGCCTTCGCAGGCATGTGCCTGCGCGGTGCGGGCGGGATGGCCCGTGACGAGGGAAAGGCGCTGGCATGGTATCAAAAGGCTTCCGGCCTGGGCAATGCTCCGGGTATGGTCGCCCTCGGGGCGATGTACGAGCGTGGCCAGGGCGGTCTCCGGCCTGATGACCGAAAGGCGCTCGAACTATACCAAAGAGCTGCCGCCATGGACGACCCGAAGGGATTAGCCTACTTGGGTCGGATGTGGGAACAAGGGAAGGGCGGCCTGAATAAAGACGCTCACAAGGCTTTGGATCTCTACAGCCAAGCTGCGGCACAGGAAGGCGAAGACGGTCTGGCTTTTCTCGCCAGCATGTACGAGGACGGAAAAGGCGGACTGACTCGGGACCTAAAAGTTGCCAGTTCGCTTTACCGACGCGCTGAGCAAATGGGAAGCGAATACGCCGAACAACGACTGCGAAGCTTGCAGGCACGCATCCTGGTTATTCCTTAGGAGAACGACGAGTTCAAGAAGTTACTGAAGAAGTTCCTCCATCCTCCTCGACTTCATTGGATTCTTGAGTCCCTCGAATTCTTCTTTATTTCACGTTGTACTTGAATGAAAACTGCAACCGCACCTCTCTCCCTCTAAAATCCTTGGGAAGCGGCGGGAAAGGATTCGATGCGCTGATGCTTGCAACGGCCGCGCGATCTAGAGACTCGGAACCCGAGGGCGTTGCGATCACCACTTTCGGTACACTTCCCTCTCGATCGATGATGAACTGGAGCAGCACCACTCCCCTGTTTCCCATGCGGGCGCTCTCCGGAATTATCGCGAACCAGTTCTTGCGGACGCGCGCCAGAATCTGAATCAGATACGGCTTGAAGTCGACCCCCAGTGGGTCGCTTAGCAGCTCAAGGCTGCTCCCTGGCGTTCCCGGTACCTGAGGCTGCCGCATGGTCTCCGGTAGACTCGGCGGCTGATCGATATCTCCGACCGAAAGATTACCCTGCCGGCCGGCGCGGGCCACGTCGTGGATGGCATCTTCCACCGTCGTCTTGGGAAGCGGGAGCTTCGCCAGACTATGTACCGTGCCCGTCCCCTGCTGGCCCGGCGT
>JBEKTG010000313.1:0-4651 GCA_049516275.1 Candidatus Acidiferrales bacterium | reverse complement strand
TCTACCGGGTTCATGAGTCTGTAATTGAAATCCTTCAGATATGGCATGGGGCGCAGCGCCGGAATTGATAATTTGGGCGGGATTTGGGATGCGTCGAGAGGAGTCTGTCTCGACCCGGCACGCAGCACAGGCATGCGGAGTGCCTGTCCCACATTAGACGAGGTAGTAGAGATCGCGGGTCTCTTCGGCTTCATGCACCCTCGCGCAATGGCCGCAGGTTGGGTCGCCCAGAAGTTCGTAGCCTCGGCGGACCGCCTTCAGGGTCGACGAAAAGAGCGTCGCCTCCTCCGGGAAAACGCTCGAATCGGGAAGCACGTCTTGAAAACGCATGTTCTTCATGAGGCGCGCGAAATCGGGACGGACTCCGCAGAGGAGGACGAAAACGCCGCGCCGATCCATATCGTGAATGAATTGATGGAAGCGCTCCATACAGACCATATCCGGGTTGCTGGCGCGTTTCACGCGGAGCACCAGGCAGCGAATCCCTTCCTCGCGCGTGCGCTTTTCGAGATTAGCGAAGTAGCCATCGAGCTCGGGCGCGGCGCCGAAGAACAGATCGCCCTCGAAGTCGAAGATGATCATGCCGGTGCAGGGGGGATCGGATGGCAGCCTGTCGCGCACCACGCGTTCTTCGCTGACCGTAAGTTCGGCGCCGCGGAGCCGTGCGGCGCGCGGGACGAACAGGAGGATTGAGAGGCCGACCCCAATCAGGATGGAGAATTCCACGCTGATGAAGACCGATGCGAACGCGGTGAGCGCCACCAGACCGGCGTCATAACCGGACGCGCGCAGAGCCGAGGCCAGCCTTTTCCAATCGATGAGCCGTGAGGCAGTGATCATGAGCAGGCCGGCCAGCGCGGCTTTGGGCACGTAGCGCATCAGGGGAGCCAGCGACACGAGAACCAGGGCGACCGACCCGGCCGCGAACAATCCCGACATGCGGCTGACTGCGCCCGCCTGGTAATTGATGGCCGATCGGGTGAGCGAGCCGGAACCCGGGAGGCACTGAAAGAATCCGCCTGTGAGGTTGGCGAGTCCTTCGGCAAGGCACTGGCGGTTGAAGTCGAGAGACTGGCGGGTCTCGTGGGCAATGGATTTGGCGATCGCCAGCGCCTCGAGCAAGCCCAGGCAGGCGATGGCCAGCGCGCTGCCCGACATTTCCCGGAGCCATCCAAACTGGATCTCCGGAATATGCGGCTTGGGCAGGGTGGCGGGAACATTGCCGACCACCGACAACAAGCCTTTCCCCGTAGCGCCGGGTTGCGCCCAGCCGAGGCTGGTGGCGAGCCAGGTGGCGACGATCAGAGCCACCAGCATATCGATTTGCGGAAGGTGGTATTTGCGGGCGAGTTTGCGCAGCGCCACGGCCAGGATGATGGTGCCCACGCCGATCTCAACAGCATGCGGACTTACGCGCGCCTGCTGGGTCATCGTCAGCCAGAAGCGATAGAGGACATGCATGTGGCCGGTGCCTTGATCGCGCAGGCCCACCAGGTTGCCGACTTGTCCGAGCGCTACCAGAAAGCCCGCGCCCGCCATGAATCCCAGCACCACCGATTCCGAGATGTAGCGCGTGAGATCGCCCAATTTAAAGACGGCAATCAGAATCTGGATGCTGCCGACCATGATTCCGAGCAGGAACATGCCCTGATAAGCGTCGAAGCGCGCTTCGGGATCGAAGAATGCGAGGGCGCTGAAGACCACCAGCGATATGGCGTTGGTGGGTCCGTTGATCAGGTGGGACGAGGAGCCGAAGATGGAGGCGACCAGCGTCACGACGATTGCGGAGTAGAGGCCAAAGCGCGGATCGACGCCGGCGATTAACGCATACGCCATGGCTTGGGGCAAGGAGATGGCGGCCACGGTGACGCCCGCCAGCAGGTCCTTGCGCGTATCGGTCCATGAGTAGCTGCGGGTCATGAGGTTGCCTTTGGCTTGTAGATGGCGTCGAAGATGGCGTTATCGTCGAAGAACTTCTTCCAGATCTCATCCCAGTCCTTGCCGAGCAGGGTGACGGGGAACAGGTCGATGCGGGGCAGACGATCGGCGTGGCGGCGGAGAATCTCGTCATTCAATGGGCGGTATCCGTGGCGTGCAATGGTCTCCTGCGCGGCGTCGGTAAACAGAAACTGCAGGTAAGCTTTGGCGACGGACTCTTTGCGCGTGGCGGCAACGTTGGCGTCTAGCCAGGCCACGGTGGGCTCGGCGCGAATGCTGACGGGCGGATAGACGATCTGCAATTCGCCCCCGGAGGCTTCGGTTTCGAGCAGGGCCTCGTTCTCCCAGGTGAGGTGGACGTCGCCGACTTTCTCGTCGGCAAATGTGGTGGTGGCGCCGCGCGCGCCCGAATCGAGCACGGAAGCGTTCTGGTACAAACGCGTCAGATATTCGCGCGCCTGTGCTTCGGTGCCGCCGCGATAGACGACCGAACCCCAGGCCGCGAGCACGCTGAGCTTCCCGTTCCCCGAGGTCTTCGGGTTGGGAGTAATCACAGACACATCCTGCGCGGCGAGATCCGGCCAGTCGCGGATGTGTTTCGGATTGCCTTTGCGCACCACGAAAACAATGGTTGAGGTGAAGGGCTGCGAATCGTGCGGGAGCCGTTTGCTCCAGCCTTCCGGAATGAGTCCGCGCTTGCGCAGTGCGTCGACGTCGGGGAAAAGCGCCAGCGTGACGACGTCCGCCTTCAGGCCGTCGATTACGGCGCGGGATTGGCGCGAAGAGCCGCCGTGCGATTGCCGAATGGTCCACCTGCGCCCGGTGTCGCGCTGGTATTTAGCGACGAACTGCTGGTTCAGGTCGGTGAACAGTTCGCGGGTCGGGTCGTAGGAGACATTCAGAATTTCGTTGCCTTTATCGCGATCCACGTTGGCAATGGCGACCAGGGCAGCCGAAAGGGCGACCGCGCCCAGAGCGAAGATGTTCAGCCAGCGGGAATTCATACAGGTTCTAGTGAGCGCGGCGGTCCGAGAGCTTTATCAAAACCGAGATCATGCGGTCGACTTCTTCGCAGGTGTTATAGAAGGCGAGCGACGGCCGGACCGTGGTTTCCACGCCGAAACGGCGCAGTATGGGCTGCGCGCAGTGGTGGCCGGAACGAACCGCGATGCCTTCCTTGTTGAGCGCGGCGCCCACATCCTCGGTGCGGTAACCCTGCAGAACAAACGACAGCACGCTGGCTTTTTCCTGCGCCGTGCCGATCTGACGCAAGCCTGGAATCTCCTTGAGCAGCCTGGTGGCGTACTCGAGAAGCTGATGTTCGTAGGCCGAGATGGCATCGATGCCGATCTTCGTAACGTAGTCGAGGGCGGCACCGAGGCCCACCGCGTCCGCGATATTGCCCGTGCCGGCTTCGAATCGCGCGGGGGCCGATTGATATTGTGTGCGCTCGAAGGTGACGTCGGAGATCATGTTGCCGCCGCCTTGCCAGGGCTGCGTTTCGTTGAGCAGTTCCTCGCGGCCCTGCACGACGCCGATCCCGGTGGGGCCGAAAATTTTGTGTCCGGAGAAGACGAACCAATCGCTGTTGAGCGCCTGGACATCGGTCCGCATATGAGAGACGGATTGCGCGCCATCCACTAATACGCGGGCGCCGACGGCATGCGCCATAGCGGTGATTACCTGCGCCGGCGTTACGGTGCCCAGAGCGTTCGAAACCTGGGCGAAGGAGACCAGCTTGGTCTTAGGCCCCAGCAGTTTCGCGTATTCTTCGAGGAGGATCTGCCCATCGTCATCCACCGGAATGACACGCAGGCGCGCGCCTTTTTCGTTGGCCAGTTGTTGCCAGGGCACGATGTTGGCGTGATGCTCCAGCCAGCTGACGATAATTTCGTCGTCGCGCCCGATGTTCTGCCGGCCCCAGCTCTGGGCTACGAGGTTGATCGCCTCGGTGGCGCCGCGCACGAACACAACTTCATTGGCGGAACGTGCATTCAGAAACGTCCGCACCTTCTCGCGCGCCCCTTCGTAAGCATCGGTGGCGCGCGCGGCGAGCGCATGGGCGGCGCGATGAATATTCGAATTCTCGTGCTCGTAGAAGGTCTTGAGGCGTTCGATCACGTGGCGCGGCTTCTGCGTGGTGGCGGCGTTGTCGAACCACACCAGTGGCCGGCCGTTCACCCGTTCGGCGAGGATCGGAAAATCGCGGCGGATCAGGTGGACATCCAAAACGCCGACCGGCGAGGGCGGGGCCAATCCGTAATCGAGCCCAGGAACCTGAATCCCACCCCCGGGGGCCGTCGCACTGTAGGGCGCGAATTCGGGGAAATGCGGAATTCCGCTGCTGAACGGGAAAGCAGGGACGAACGAAGATTCATGCGGTACGCCGATGGGCGACGGAGGCCGCACGTCTACCGGCGCCGCGGGATCGGTCCCAGGCAGGTCCGCGAAGAACCGGTTGGCCAGCTCCGTCAGCTTTGCTATGTCGAAGGGGCCTGCTTCAGGCGTATTCATGGTATTGGCCCGTCTCGACTCCTTCAAGCACCGCGATGGCGTCTTCGGTAAGCACCGCCAGCGAACAGTACAAAGAAACCAGATAGGACGCGATGGCCTTGTGGTTAATCCCCATGAAGCGCACAGAAAGCCCCGGGCTCTGCTCACCGGGAAGATTCGGTTGATAGAGGCCGACCACGCCCTGCTTGCGCTCGCCGGT
>JBEKTG010000312.1:0-4674 GCA_049516275.1 Candidatus Acidiferrales bacterium | reverse complement strand
TGTCGGATCTGGCCGAGCACGTCAGCGCCCGCGAATGCTGGGTCGATGGAGAAATTGTCGTTCTCGATAGCTCCGGGAGGAGCGACTTTCAGCGGCTGCAGTCGCGGTTCTCGGTGCAAAGGCCTTCGGCGCAGCTTTTGGCGAGCGCCCCGGCGGTTTTTTACGTGTTCGACATTCTCTACGCGGACGGATGCGACCTGAGGAAGGTGCCGCTGTTCGAAAGGAAGGAGTTTCTGCGCCGCGTGCTGCGCGCGGACGCGCGGATCCGCTATTCCGATCATGTACTCGAAAAGGGCGAGGAGCTCTACCATCTGGCGGTGGCGCAGCAACTGGAAGGGCTGATCGCGAAGAAGATAGACAGCGCCTATCCCGAGGGCAGAAGTTCGGCGTGGGTGAAGATCAAACTCGCGAAGGATATTGACGCGGTAGTGGGCGGGTGGACCAGCCCGCGCGGGGCTCGCGAGCATTTTGGAGCACTTCTGACGGGTCTCTACGATGACGGCAAGCTTGAATTCACAGGCGGCGTCGGCACCGGCTTTTCGGTTGAAACGCAGCGGGCGATCTGGAACAAGCTGCAGAAGTTGAAAACGAGCGAGTGCCCGTTTGCCGAGAAGCCATCGACCAGGGAGCAAGCCTTCTGGGTGAAGCCCGAGCTCGTGGCGCGGGTGAAGTTCTCGGAGTGGACGCAGGATCGCCATCTGCGCGCGCCGCGGTTCCTGGGATTAGAGGATGGCCGCGATCCGAAGGCTTGCACATTTGCGGCGGAGGCGCATCCGCCCAGCTACACGCCGGTGACCGAAACCAAGCCGAAGGCGGAAGCCCAAGTAGAGGCAGAAAGGCAGCCTGCCATGAAGCGAACAAAAAAGGCGAACGCGAAGGTGAAAGCACGAGCGGAGCTAAAGCCTGCCGCGCGTCCGAGTCCCGGTGCGTCAAGCGAGCCCGAACTCGCGTCCGACGCGGCGATCGCCGAGGAATTGGAGCACGGGTCGGCAGCCAACGTGATCGCCTTGGTGGATGGGCGCCGGCTGCGCCTCACCAATCTCAACAAAATTTATTTCCCCGCGGATGGCTACACCAAGAGAGACGTGCTCGCCCACTATTTTCACGTGGCCCCGCTGATCCTTCCCTTTTTAAAGGACCGTCCGCTGGTGCTGCGCCGCTATCCCAACGGAATCGACGAGAAGGCATTTTTTCAGAAGGACGCCGCGAAAGACACGCCGGACTGGGTGAAGACGGCGACGATCCGCTCCGAAGACAAGAACAAGCCCATTCACTACATGATTGCGAATGACCGCGCGACGCTGCTCTATCTGACCAATCTGGGCTGCATCGACCACAACCCGTGGTCGAGCCGTTACGACAACCAGGAGCATCCCGATTACATTTTCTTCGATCTCGACCCCACTCCCGAAACGCCCTTTGCGACGGTGACGAAAACGGGGCGGCTGCTGCTCGACGCGCTCGAAAAGCTGGGCATGACGGCGTTCACAAAAACGTCCGGCGCGACGGGGCTGCACATCTTTCTGCCGGTGGAGCCTCGCTACACCTTCGAGCAGGCGCGGATGTTCGTGAGCGCCGTGGCCGCGATGGTCAATAAAGAGCATCCGCGGCTGATCACGTTCGAGCGCAACGTGGCGAAGCGGCCGAACGGCATGATCTACATGGACGCGCACCAGAACTCGCGCGGGCAGTCGCTAGCGAGCGTCTATTCGATTCGCGCCTTCCCGCACGGACCAGTATCGGCGCCCGTAAAGCCGGCGGAACTGACTCGCGACCTTCAGCCCGAGAAGTGGAACCTGAAAACGATGCCGGAACGGATCAGTAAAGTGGGCGATCTCTGGGCGGGATTCTGGAAGAAGCGGCAAAAGCTTGAATCGCTGCTGGAACGCTAACAGCCCTCAAGTGGCGTTGACACGCAACTGTGGCTCCGACTACGCTCGGACTTGATGGCACTCGCCCCGGCTTCTGCTTCGCCCGTCACGCTCCGTCCCCATCCGAACCTCTACGAAATCAACACGTGGGTATGGCTCGAACAGCTTTCGGCGACGCTCGGCCGCACGGTCAAGCTCGGCGACGTGCCGGACGCGGAGTGGGATGCGCTGGCCAAGCGCGGGTTCGACGTGGTGTGGCTCATGGGGGTGTGGCAGCGGAGCCCCGAGTCGCGGCGGCTTACGCTGGAAAATCCCGCGAACTTCCAGCGCTACGACATGGCGTTGCCGGGATGGCAGCTCGACGACGTGATCGGCTCGCCGTACGCCGTCGCAGGCTACGTGCCGGACGCGCGCATGGGGGGCTGGGAGGGCCTCGATCGGGCGCGGCGGAAGCTGCGCGACCGCGGTATCGCGCTATTTCTCGATTTCGTCGGGAATCACACGGCTCTCGATCATCCGTGGGTGCGCGAGCATCCGGAATACTACGTGCAGGGCACGAAACAGGATTTCGAGCGCGACCCCGGGAGCTTCCGCCTCGTGGAAGCTCCGAAAGGAAGCTTTTTCATCGCGCTCGGGAAGGACCCTTATTTCCCTCCGTGGAATGACGTGGCGCAGCTGAATCATTTCAGCCCGCAGATGCGCTCCGCGCAACTCGCGGACCTCCGCACCATCGCCGGCCATTGCGACGGCGTTCGCTGCGACATGGCCATGCTGCACCTGCGCGACATTTTCGGCGGCATCTGGGGCCGCTTCCTGGGCAATACACCGCCGCCCGCGACCGAGTTCTGGACCGACGCGCATGCAACCGTCCCCCAGCTGATTCTGCTGGCCGAGGCATATTGGGGAACCGGCCAGCGCCTGCTCGATCTCGGCTTCTCGTTCGTTTACGACAAGGATTTTTATGACGCGGTGCGCGATATCCGGATTGACGAGGTGCGCAACCGCCTCTCGATTCCCGTGGAGCTGCAGAGCCATTTCACGCGCTTCCTGGAGAATCACGACGAGCCGCGCAGCGCCGACGTTTTCGGCACGCAGCGGCTGCCCTCGGCAGGCACGCTGATGGGCACGGTTCCCGGCATGCGCTTCTACTACCAGGGCGAGCTGGAAGGGTGCATCCCGCATCTGCCGATCACGCTGCGAGCGCCCGCAAATGTGCCGCCGGACGAGTTCTGCCTGGAGTTATACGAGAAGATTCTTGAAATCAGCAAAGACGACGCTTTTCATCGCGGGCAATTTCGGGTGCTCGCCATCTGGCCGGAGGGCGATCAGACAGCGCCGAACCTGGTCACCTACGAATGGCGCTCGCAGCGATCCTGGAAGGTGGCTGTAGTGAACCTCACCGGCCAGGCCTCGCAAGGGCGCGTCCCCTTCGACGGCAGCGTGGAGGCGGACAAGGATTACATTTTCTATGACGAGCTGCACGATGTCCGCTATCCTCGAAAGGGCGAGGAGCTTCACGCGAAAGGCCTGTTCGTTCGCCTGGAGGGATTTCAGTCCCACTTGTTCGACGTGACTCTGGATAACAAGGCATCGCAGTAGGGGGGAAGAAATGTCCGCACTTCGAAGGATTCGTTTCGTATTGGCCGCCGCGGCGGTCCTGGCAATCGTTTGCAACTTTTCACATGCCGGGCTGCGCGCGCAAATAGCGCCCGGGCCGATCCGTCTCGAAGTGGACGCGTCGCACGCGCCGCAAAAAATCCTGCACTCGCATTTGCAGATTCCCGTGCAGCCGGGCGCGCTTACTCTCTACTATCCGGAATGGATTCCGGGCGAGCACATGCCCAGCGGGCCGATCGTGAATGTGGCGGGGCTGAAGTTCACGGCGGGCGGAAAAACGATCCCCTGGCGGCGGGATTTGGTGGAGATGTTTTCCATCCACCTGGACGTGCCGCCCGGAACGAGCACGCTGGATGTCGACCTCGACTTTCTGCTCTCCGCGCCTGCTTCGGGATTTTCCGCGGGCGCCTCGGCCACCGCTTTTCTCGACGTGCTCAGCTGGAACCAGGTGCTGTTCTACCCCAAGGGCTTCGCGGCGAAGGACCTCACCTTCATCCCCAGCGTGAAGCTGCCATCGGGATGGAAATTCGGTACGGCGTTGCCAGGGCCGAAGCAGAACGGCGACACGATCAGCTTCGATCCCGTGCCGCTCACCACGCTGATCGATTCGCCGGTGATCGCCGGGCAGTACTTCCGCGTGATCCAGTTGACGCCGGGCGAAAAGCCGTTGCATGAGATGGACATTGCCGCCGACAGCGAGTCGGAGCTGGCGATGACTCCTGAGATGGAAATGCACTTTCACCAGCTTGTAGAGGAGACCGGCGAGCTGTACGGATCGCGGCACTATCGCGACTACCATTTTCTGCTGGCGTTGAGCGACGATGTAGCCCATTTCGGCCTCGAGCATCACGAATCGAGCGACGACCAGACCTCCGCCAACAGCCTCACCGACGAAGCCGAGCGCGAGTATTTCTCGGATCTGCTTCCGCACGAATTCACGCACTCGTGGAACGGAAAATACCGTCGCCCCGCGGGGCTGGCCACGCCGGATTACCAGCAGCCGATGAAGGACGATCTGCTGTGGGTCTACGAAGGCCTCACCGAATATCTGGGCGAGGTGCTCACGGCGCGCAGCGGCCTCGAGAACCCGCAGATGTTCCGCGAATCGGTGGCCTACCTCGCGGCCATGTTCGACCAGCGGCCGGGCCGCGATTGGCGGCCCCTGCAGGACACCTCCGATGCCGCC
>JBEKTG010000311.1:0-4677 GCA_049516275.1 Candidatus Acidiferrales bacterium | reverse complement strand
ACTTGCACCTTTGTTTGCTTCGTTTTGGTTTTTGGTTCACGAACGCGGGCTGTTTGCCTCGTACTGGCCGCTCTGGGGACCCTGGTTGGCACTCCTTTTGTTTCATTCACTGACCTATGCGGAGCCGAGGTATATGCTGCCGGCGCAGCCGGGTCTGGCGGTGATGGCTGCGTGTGTGCTGGCCCGGCGGAAAGCGCGCAGTCCGGAGGCGACGCCGCTTTCTGCTCATGGGAGTGAGCTTTTATGCCAATAAGTCCGGCAGCCTACAAGGCGGGCCCACACAATATCGCCTGGAGCGAGACCTCTCAGCCGGGGCGTTGGTCGACTTCGCCGAAGTGGCCAATGACGATAATCTGCCTGACCGGGATTGGTTTATTCGCGCTGCTGCTGGCCATGAATTCGGCCAGTCTCGGGGGCCGGAAGATCATTCACATCAGTTGCTGTTATGACGCGCCGAGCTATTTTTCGACGGGTCACGCGCTGCTGTTCCATCACAGTTTCGACTTGAGCAGCGAATTCGAAGCGGTGGGCCAGCCGTTCGAGGGATGGTCGTCGATCGTGCCAGCTACGGGACGCCCGGCGAGTGTCTTCGCTATAGGCTACTCGCTGCTCGAAATCCCCTTCCTTGCGCTTGGAACGGGCCTGGATGCTTTGACTCACCATCCGGCCGACGGCTACTCCACATATGCGTTAACTGCTTACTACGGCGCCAACATTTTGTTCGTTACGATCGCGCTGCTTTGTTTGTACCGGCTCCTGCACGAACTGGGCGGACACCTGGATATTTCGCAGGAATCTCGAGTGTGGGTCCCGCTTTTCGTGGTTCTGGCCATGCTGCCGGCTACATCGCTGGGCTACTATGCGTTCTCGCCTTTGCCCCACGTGGCGGGCTTCATGATGCTCAGTATTTTTTTCCTCACCTGGTGGCACATTCGCAACTCGAACAGCTGGTGGCGATGGGCGCTATTGGGTGTTCTGGGTGGCCTTACGGCCCTGTGCCGCTGGCAGGATGCCGTCTATTTGGCGGCCCCCCCGTTGTGCGAACTGCTGCACCTGTATAAGACTCGCAGAATCCCGGAGAACGCTTCCGTAGCGAAATGGCTGGGCGTGCGGTCCCTCTACTGTTGCGTGGGGCTATTGACGCTGACGCCGCAGCTGATCGAATGGAAAGCTATTTTTGGGCACTACTTGCTGGTGCCGCAAGGGCCCGGATTTTTTCAATTCCCGCCGCGCTTCGTACCCCAGGTTCTCTTTTCAACGCAGCACGGGTGGTTTCTTTGGACCCCCGTTACGTTGCTCTGTATCATTGGCCTATTGATGGCCTGGAATCGATTGGAGGGCTATCTGGCGCCCTGGGCGCTGATTCTTTTTGCGGAAATAGCTTTGATGGGCGCGCAACCAACCGACTGGCACGGTTACGAATCGTTCAGCATTCGTTCGCTGACGTGCAGCCTTGCGGTGGCCGGCGTGGGCTTGGCCATGTTTCTGTGGTTGATGCCCAAAAAGGTTCTTCCGCTGTTATGCGTGGTGGTGGCCTTCTGCGCGCTCTATTCAACTGTGTTTGCGGCGCAGTACCGGCTTGACCTGATTCCCAAGAACGACCGTTTGCTTTCGAGGGAGTTGATTCACGACAAGCTGTACATGAGGCAGGCGTATGCGCGGTCGCGGTCGGCGCAGCGGGGCGAGGCGCTGATCAAGAAGGGCGACGCGGCTGGCGCGACGGTTTCTCTGAACAAGTCGCTTGTACAGTACGGAGACGACCGCACTCTGCTGAAGGCTCTGGCGGAGGCTTACGCGGCCGACGGAAACACAGCGGCGGCGGAAGAGACGCGCGAGCGGCTGGCGAAACTGCTGGATAAGAGGCTTTTCTGAGATTGGGTAAAAACGAGACGAAGACCGGAGGAAGGCAATGAGCGGCGATCAGAACATCGTAATCGTGGGGGGATGCGGGCATGTGGGCCTGCCACTGGGCATCGCTCTGGCGGATCATGGCAAGCAGGTGACGCTGCTCGATATCGACCCGAAGAAGGTAGAGCAGATCAACGCGGGCGAGATGCCGTTCATGGAAGACGGTGCGGCTCCGCTGCTGAAGAAGGTGATCGGGCGGTCGCTGCGGGCTACGCTGGACAACAGCTGCCTGCGGGATGCGGAGGTCGTGGTGACGGTGGTGGGCACGCCGGTGGACAAGCATCTGAATCCGAATGTGAACGAAGTGTACAAGAGCATGGACGAAGTAATGAGCCAGATGCAGGATGGGGCGCTGCTGATCCTGAGAAGCACGGTGTATCCGGGGATGACCAAGCTGATCAACGACCGGATTCGTACGCTGGGCCGCAAAATCCTGTTGTCGTTCTGCCCGGAGAGGATCGCGGAGGGCAAGGCGCTCGAGGAGCTGGAGTCGTTGCCGCAGCTGGTGTCGGCTTTTGAGCCAGAAGGATTCAGGCGGGCACGGGAGCTGTTTCTGACCCTCGCCCCGAAGATCATCGAGCTGGCGCCGCTGGAAGCGGAGCTGGCCAAGCTATTTTCCAACAGCTGGCGGTATCTTAACTTTGCGATCTCGAACCAGTTCTACATTCTGGCACAGAGCTACGGGTTGGACTTCTACCGCATTCATGATGCGGTGACACGGGACTACCCGCGAATGAAGAGCTTTGCGAAGCCGGGTTTCGCGGCGGGTCCGTGCCTGCTCAAGGACACGCTGCAGCTGGGGGCGTTTGCCAAGAACAACTTTTTCCTGGGACACGCGGCGATGCTGATCAACGAAGGGCTGCCGAACTTCGTGGTGGAGCAGTTGCGGAAGTTCGATTTGTCGGACATGCGGGTGGCCATCCTGGGGATGGCGTTCAAGGGTAACTCGGACGACGCACGCGAGAGCCTTTCCTACAAGCTGCGCAACCTGCTGTTAGTAGAATCGAAAGAGGTGATCTGTACCGATCCGTACGTTCGCGATCCGGGATTTGTGCCGCTGGAAGTGGCGATTGAGCGTGCGGACGTGATCATTCTGGGAGCGCCGCATTCGGTGTACAGCGAAGTGAAGATACCAAGGGGGAAGGTTGTGATGGATATCTGGAACTTCTGGGCACGGCGGGAAGCCGATGAGACGACGGCCGTCGTATCCACATCAATCCCAGTGCAGGTGAAACGATGAAGGTTCTCGTTACCGGAGCTTCCGGCTTTATCGCCGGCTATTTGATTGCGGATCTGCTCGACGCGGGTCACGACGTGGTGGGGCTGGACAATTTCAGCAAGTATGGCCGCGTCGAGAAGTCCTACGACCGGAATCCCCGCTATAGGCTGGTGGAGGGGGATGCCAAGAACGCGGAGCTGATGAAGTCTCTGCTTGTGGATTGCGATCATTTCGTGGCGTGCGCCGCGATGATCGGAGGCATTTCGTATTTCCACGCCTTCGCCTATGACCTGCTCGCCGAAAACGAGCGTATTACGGCGGCGAGTTTCGACGCGGCGATCCACGCCTACAAGAACGCCAAGCTACAGAAGGTCACGGTGCTATCGTCGAGCATGGTATTTGAGAGCACGGACCAGTTTCCGACGCCGGAATCGGCGTTGGTGGACTGCCCGCCGCCACGTTCGACGTATGGTTTCCAAAAGCTCGCAACCGAGTACTTTGCCAAAGGTGCATTCGAGCAATACGGGCTGCCCTACACGATTGCCCGGCCGTTTAATTGCGTGGGCATCGGCGAAAAGCGCGCTTTGCGGGACGCGGATGTGATTAGCGGCAACGTAAAGCTGGCCATGTCCCACGTGGTACCCGATCTTGTTCAGAAGGTTCTCAAGGGGCAGGATCCCCTGCACATTCTGGGCTCGGGAAAGCAGGTGCGCCATTACACTTACGGCGGCGACTTGGCCCGCGGCATCCGCTTGTGCATCGAACATCCGGCGGCCCGCAACGAGGATTTCAATTTGTCGACTCCGGTCGCCACTCCCGTACTCGAACTGGGACAACTCATCTGGAAGAAGATCAACAACGGCACGCGGCCCTTCCGGTACGTCTCGGATAATCCATATGAATACGACGTTCAGATGCGTTCGCCCGACGTCTCCAAGGCGGAAAAACTGCTGGGTTTCCGCGCCGAGACCAGCCTGAGTGAGATTCTAGACGAGGTGATTCCCTGGATCGGGGATCAAATCAAGAATGAGCATATCTAATCCAGACGTTGCGACCGAACTGGAGTCCGACCTCCAACAGACCTACGCCCGCCGCTTTGAAGGGCAGGAATTGCGGCGCAAGCAGGTGTGGGAAGTCTTGTGCAACTCCTTCTTCAGCCGCTGGGTGCGTCCGCAGGATACCGTTCTCGATTTGGGGGCCGGTTACTGCGAATTCATCAATTCGATTCAAGCCGGCAAAAAACTGGCGCTGGACTTGAATCCTGCCACGGCTACCCACGCCGCTCCGGGTGTCGCGGTGATCTCGCAGGATATCTGCAAGCCGTGGGATATCGCTCCGTCCAGCGTGGACGTGGTATTCACCAGCAACTTCTTCGAGCATCTGGAGAACAAGCAGGGGCTGGTGCATTGCCTGAAGGAAATCCGGCGCGTGCTGAAGCCCAAGGGGCACTTCATCGCACTGGGCCCCAACATCAAGTACGCGTACAAAGTGTATTGGGACTACTTCGACCACTATTTGCCTTTAAGCGATCGTTCCATGGTGGAAGGCCT
>JBEKTG010000310.1:0-4738 GCA_049516275.1 Candidatus Acidiferrales bacterium | reverse complement strand
CTGGCGGCGGATTCTGCCCTATCGCTGTTGCCGGTCAGATAGAAATAGCCGACTTTGTTGTTGGGATTGGTGCCATACCACATCCGCCCCTGCGAATCGCAGAAGAATTCCCGCATGGCGATTTCCGAATGGGGAACCGGATATTCGATCACATTGCCCGTCTTGGGATCGAGTCGTCCAATCGTGTCTTGGCGGTGAGAGTCGTACCAGACATAGCCGTCGGCGTCGATGCCCATCCCATAAGGAGTGGGGTCCGGGCCCGGCAGCTGATATTCCTTGAACGTTTGCGTCTTGGAATCGAACCGGGCCATCTTGCCCGAGTTGAATTCGCCAATCCAAATGATGCCGTCTGCGCCGATTTCCATCCTTCGAGGGTATGAATCAGCGGTAGGCGGCGTCCAGAAGGTGATCTTCATCGTATTTCCGTCTACTTTGCCGATTCTGTTCCGGCGAGGATTCGTAAACCAGACATCGCCATTCTTGTCCGGCTTTACGTCGTAAGCGCCTCCTTCCACGGCGAAGCGGGTGAATTTGCCCGTCTCCGGATCGAACATGGTCAGCGGGGTGCCGCTAGCCCATACCCTTCCGCTCGGATCCAACCGGACGGTGTGTTTCGACCCGCCAAGAGCAATTCCTTCTTTTCCCGGAAGATATTGATCCTGGTACTCCGTAATTTGCTGCGTTTTGGGATCCCATCTTCCGATCTTGTTCGAGGCCTGCTCGGCCAGCCACACGGAGCCGTCGGGCGCCGGCACGGCGGAATGAATCGCTGCGGTCCCGACATTGGGAACCGGGAAATCCTGCATCTCGCCCGTTTTGGGGTCGAGCCGCGTGATTTTGTTGGCCACTCCGAAGTTGGGGATCCACAGATAGCCATTCTTGTCGGGAGCGGCGCTGAAGGGCATGCGGCTGGGGCCTGGCATGTCGTATTCCACATAAACAATGTTCATCGCATCGCTGCTGAACGTCCGCACGGTGTCCTTGTATGCCGGCATGTCCACGGGAGACTTGGGCAGCACCGAATCCGGCCCCCAGAGCTTGGTCAGATACGAGGCGATATCGTCAGCCTGCTGGTCGGTGATGTCGTACAGGCTGAAATGCATCGCGGTACGCATGTATTCGACGCGGTCCTTCCAGCCATCGGCGTCGCGCTTTACCGCGGCCATGCGGGTCTCAAATCCGTGGCAGATGGAGCAATGGTCGACCATCAGGTCCTTTGCCGTCGCCGGGGGGAAAAGGAGCTTCCCCTGGGCCTGGGAAATGTCGCTCCAACGCACGGTGCCCTTCTGCAACGCGAAGTCGAATGAGGCGTTCTGGTCCGCCGTCAGATTCATGCCAGTGTGAGGATCTGCGGTGAAACCGACGGCCCGGATCAGCAGGCGATATTCGCCCGCGGGCAGCTTTTCGATTCGATACTTCCCGTGACTGTCGGAAAGAACAATCGTCGTGATCCTCGTCTTCGTGTTTTGAGCCTCGACGAACGCACCCTGGAAGGGCGCTCCGTCGGTGCCTTTCACATTTCCGGTGATCGCGGCGGCGGAGCACACAGAGCAGCAGAGAACTATCGAACTCAGTAACGCGGCGAACCTGGTTTGCAAGAGCATGGGGGCCCCCATTTGGCCTGTATCAAGCGGGATTCTATCGCTACAGGGCCTTTCTGGCCAGCGCGATGACTCCTATGACTCCGAAAATGGCCGACGCGTTTCAGACAGGGGCTACCGTTTCGGCCTCCGTCACATCCTCGCGCCACTGCTTGCGTTTTAACCTGGATACTTATAAAAACCGCGGCCGGATTTGCGGCCCAGCCAGCCGGCGGCGACGTACTTCTTTAACAGCGGGCACGCGCGGTACTTGGGATCGCCGAAACCCTTGAACAAGACTTCGAGGATGTCCACGCACACGTCCAGGCCGATGAAGTCGGCCAATTCCAGAGGGCCCATGGGATGGTTCATGCCCGTTTTCATCACGGCGTCGACGGCTTCGGGCGTCGCGACGCCTTCCATCACCGCGAACGCGGCTTCGTTGATCATCGGCATCAGAACGCGGTTGGAAACAAATCCCGGCGAATCGTTCACCGGTACGGGCGTCTTCTGCAGCGTTTCGCAGAGCACCATCGTCGATTGAAACGTGGCGTCGCTCGTCGCCAGGCCGCGGATCACCTCCACCAGCACCATCACCGGCACCGGGTTCATGAAGTGCATGCCGATGAAATTTTCGGGACGGCTGGTTTGCGCGGCCAGGTGCGTGATGGAAATGGAGGACGTGTTGCTGGCGAGAATCGCGCCGGGACGCAACACCGCGTCGGCATCCTTCAGCACGCGAACCTTCAGGTCAAGCTGTTCGGGCACCGCTTCGACAACAAAATCCGCGACGGCGAGCGATTGGATGTCCGTGGCGGGGCGGATGCGGGCAAGCGCTGCGGCTTTGTCCGCTTCGCTGATCTTCGCTTTCTTCACTTCGCGGTCCAGATTCCTGGCGATCGTCTCCAGCCCGCGATCGAGAAAGCGCTGTTCGACATCGCGAAGAATTACGCTGTATCCCGAGCGCGCAAACACATGCGCGATGCCATTGCCCATGGTTCCGGCGCCGAGCACGCCGACGATTTTGATTTCGTTCGATGGCATGAGAATTCGATGATAGCGGAACGCCGGGAGATAAAGGAAGTAGAGGAGGTATAGGAGGTCGATGAGCCAGGCGCGACCGCTTACTCCGGTGGCGATGCCTCGGTGACTTCGCGAACGATTTCGCGGGCGCGCTGCACTGCTGCCGGCATCACGAGGATCGTGAAGCTGTCTTCGCCGGCCAGCTCGCATCCTATGCCGTTTTCGTGGAGGCTCGCGATCAGCATGTTCTTGATATCGGCGTCGTCGCCGGACCAGACCTCCGCGGTGGCCTCGTTCGGATCGTAATTTTTCGGGATATCGTCCGGAGTTTCGTCATCCCCTTCTTGTGACTGGGTCGCAGACTCGGTTCCCGCGGCGTCCTCGTCCGATTGCGACGGCCCTTCTTCGAACTGGCGGAGGGCTTCGTCCAGCACCGAGTGGGCAACGTCATGGTGGCGGGCGGGAATGAAGATGGCGTAGACGGGTTGCGAAAGCCCCGGCAGTAACCCGACATCGCGCGTCCGCGTGTGGTATGGAATTCCAGCCTTATCGAGAGCCGTGGTGATCGCGCCGGAAATCGGGAGCTCGGTTCCGGTCCACAAGAGCTCCGGGCCGTCACTGGCCTGCGGGCGATTCGTGGGAACTGGCGCGGCTAACTTCTCTACGAGTTGCGCGCCGCAGTCAGAGCAGCGTGAAAAGCCATCGCGGTATTCCGTCTTGCAATTGGGGCAAAGCATGGCCGATTGGATGATAACGGAAGCGCAGGAAGGAAAGGAAGCGGTCGAGATACAGGGTGAGGATTTTGGCGCGGACGGTCATTCCGCACCTCTACGCAGGGCCTCTTTCCTTACCTCGTTTCAATAGCGTTCCACGGCCAGCGCCACCGCGTTGCCGCCGCCGAGGCAAAGAGCTGCTATGCCGCGCTTGAGATTACGCCGCTGCAATTCGTAGAGCAACGTCACCAGCACGCGCGCGCCGGATGCGCCGATAGGATGGCCTAGCGCGACGGCGCCCCCATTCGCGTTTACCTTTTCGGGATTGAGTTTCAGCTCGCGCGTGACGGCGATGGCCGCTACGGCGAAGGCTTCGTTCAGCTCGTAGAGATCGACATCCTTGTCGCGATCCCAGCCGGTTTTCTGCAGCAGCGCTTCGACGGCGTCGACCGGTGCCATCATCACCCACTTCGGGTCGACTCCGCTGACGGCCTGCGCGACGATGCGCGCCATCGGCGCTTTGCCAAGCCGCTGCGCGTTGCGTTCGCTAGTGACGAGGACGGCGGCCGCGCCGTCGTTGGTGCCAGGGGCGTTGCCGGCGGTTACCGTGCCGTCTTTTTTGAAGGCCGGCTTCAGCCTGCCGAGGGCTTCGAGCGAAGTTTCCTCGCGCGGGGATTCATCCGTCTTGATGACGACCGGATCGCCCTTCTTCTGTGGAATCTCAACGGGCACGATCTGCTCGCTGACGAAGCAGGATTTGATCGCGCGCACCGCCTTGCGATGGCTCTCGAGCGCAAACTCGTCCTGCTGCTGCCGCGAGATTTTGTATTTCTCAGCCACGAGTTCAGCCGTCATCCCCATGTGGAAGTTCTCGTAGACGTCCCACAGGCCGTCCACGATCATCGAATCGAAAATTTCCTGGTTTCCGAAGCGATAACCGGTGCGTGCGCCCTTCAGCAGGTAAGGGCAATTCGACATGGACTCCATTCCGCCCGCGACCACAATCTCCGATTCGCCCAGCGTCACGGTCTGCGCCGCAAGCCCCACGGCTTTCAAGCCGGACCCACACACTTTGTTGATGGTCATCGCGGCGACGCGCGAAGCGAGGCCGCCCCGCAAAGCCGCCTGCCGCGCGGGATTCTGCCCCAGTCCCGCCTGCACCACGTTGCCCATGATGGCTTCGTCCACCTGCCGCGGCTCGATCCCGGAACGCCGGACCACCTCCGCAACAACTTTCGCACCAAGTTCGGTGGCGCTGAGCGGTGAGAGCCCGCCCATAAATTTTCCAATGGGCGTGCGAACGGCGCTCAAAATCACAGGCTGATGTGTTTCCATGGCGGACTCCTTCGGCACAGCGAAAAAAATCCCTTCTATGACGCAAGTATAGGCGGGCGTCCCAAGAGGGTCAATTTTGCTGGGGAG
>JBEKTG010000309.1:0-4741 GCA_049516275.1 Candidatus Acidiferrales bacterium | reverse complement strand
AAAGAAAATCGGGGCGAAATCGTCTCAGAATGAGACGTTCGAACGGCGGAATTTTGCGGGGCGAGCGCCGCTTACGCGACGGCTTGCGGGACTGCCTTCTTCCAACGGCCCTGCGATTTGAGTATCAGCTCGACGACTTCGCGGATGGCTCCTTTTCCGCCATCGACTGTGGTGATGTAGTGCGCCGCGCGCTTCACTTCCACTACGGCATCGCCCACGGCGACCGCAAGCCCAGCGCGTTCGAGGATCGGCAGGTCGGGAAGGTCGTCGCCGACATAGGCGACTTCTTCATCCGTAACGCCGGCTCGCGCGAGGATCGCTTTGTAGGATTCGAGCTTTTTCGGCTGGCCCTGGATCACGAATTCCATCGAGCTTTCGCGGGCCCGCCGGGCATTGGCCGTCGAATCGCGCCCGGTGATCAGGCCTGTGCGGATGCCCATGATGCCGGCGAGCTTGATCCCCGCGCCATCGTGCGCGTTGAACATCTTCATTTCCGCGACGCTGCCGTCGGGAAACGATTGCAAACACACCGCGCCCGAGGTCATCGTTCCGTCAACATCCATCAGCAGCACCTTGATCTTGCGGGCCCGGCGCATCGCCTTGGGCGGAAACTTGATTTCACGAATGGGCATCGGGCCTCGCAGCGGGCAAGATCATTAGGCTAGAAAAGCTGAAGCGTCCAGAGGTCATGGATGTGGACGACGCCTTCGAGGCGTTTTTGATCGTCGACGATGAGCACGGACGTGATTTTCTTCTCTTCCATCAGGCGCAGAGCCGCGGCGGCAAGTTCCGAGCGCGGCAGCGTGACGGGATTCTTCGTCAGGCAATCCGCCGCCGATAGATCGAGAACATTCTCGCGGCGCTTCTGCATCACGCGGCGAAGATCGCCGTCGGTGATGATGCCGAGCAGGCGACCGTCGGGTTCGGTGACCGCAGCCAGGCCAAGCCCCTTGCGGCTCATCTCGTAAATTACATCGGGCATTTTCGTGCCAGGCAAAACGCGGGGCAGGTTTTCTCCTGTGTGCATTAACGCTTCAACGCGGCGCAGCTTTTTGCCGAGTTTGCCGCCGGGATGCAGCGCCGCGAAATCGTCTTCGCTGAACCCGCGCCTCTCGAGCAGCGCAATCGCGAGCGCGTCCCCCATGGCGAGCGCCGCGGCGGTCGAGGCGGTGGGCGCGAGGTTGAGTGAACACGCTTCTTCCTTCACGGCGATGTCGAGCACGATATCGCTCGCGGAGGCCAGCGTCGAGGAAGGAGCCGCCGTCAAGGTGATCAGGTGGACTCCGAGCCGCTTCACAGCTTCGAGCAGCTCGACGAGTTCTTCGGTCTCGCCGCTCGATGAAATGGCTAGCAGAACGTCGCTCGCGGTAAGCATGCCAAGATCGCCGTGGAGCGCTTCCGCGGCGTGCAGGAAAAACGAAGGCGAGCCCGTGCTGGCAAAAGTGGCGGCAATTTTCCGGCCGATCAGTCCGGACTTGCCAAGCCCCGTAACTACAACGCGCCCGCTGCATGCATGCAGAAGCTCGACGGCGCGTTCGAAACGCTCATCGAGCCGGTCAATCAGGCCGGCAATCGCCTCCGCCTCGATCCGCAGGACGCGCTTGGCCGTTGCTAGCGATAACTTCGCGGGAGACTTCGTTTTCGCGGCACGCACGGCAACGCCCGGCGCAGCGCCCACCGGCTTGGCCCTCAGCCGCCTGGCCGATTTCGCGCCGCCAATGGATTTCGCGGAACTCATCGAGCGTCTTTCCTTCCCTTGCCAGTTGGCGCGACTTCCTTCGGCGAATCCCATTCACGCACAAGCGCGCTCAAGCGCACGAGCTTTTCCAGCAGGGGCCTGAATTGGTTCAGGGGCAGCGCGTTCGTTCCATCAGACAGTGCTTTCGCGGGGTTGTCGTGAACCTCGAGAAAAATCCCATCCACGCCCACCGCTGTGCCGGCGCGCGCCAGGGGCTCGATAAACTCCGGCTGGCCCCCGCTGGACTTCCCTTCTCCGCCAGGAAGCTGAACCGAGTGCGTCACATCGAACACAACCGGGTAGCCGAACTTGCGCATGATCGGAAACGAGCGCATATCGACCACCAGGTTCTGATAGCCGAAGGATGCGCCACGCTCGGTGAGTATGATCTTCGTGTTTCCGGTGCTGGCCACCTTTTCCGCCGCGTTGCCGATCTCCTGCGGCGAGAGAAACTGGCCCTTCTTGATGTTGACCACGCGGCCCGAGCGGCCCGCGGCTACCAGCAGGTCGGTCTGGCGCGACAGAAATGCCGGGATCTGCAGTACGTCGCAGACTTCAGCGACGGGCCCCACCTGCGAAACGTCATGGACATCGGTCAGGATCGGGAGTCCCGTGCGCTTCTTGATGTTCCCCAGAATGCGCAGGCCTTCCTGCAAGCCGGGGCCTCGATACGATGCGACGGACGACCGGTTCGCCTTGTCGTAGGAGGCCTTGAAGATGAAGGGAATACCGAGGTCGGAGGTAATGACGGCCAGCCGCTCGGCCATATCCATCGCGTGCGCCTCGCTCTCGATCACGCAGGGGCCCGCGATCAGAAAAAGCGGCGCCTGCGCTCCGGTTCGGACGTTGCCGATGGCAAAGCTGTGCAAGGAATTCGTCAAAATGAGCGCGCCTTTCCGACGCGAGCAAACAGCGTATGCGTGTTCCGGCACGTTTTCAACTTTGAATTCGCCCAAGAGGCTGAGGTGGACAACTGGAATGTTTCAGTGACATCCGGCACAGATCAATGTGATCGAGCGCTGGCGGCATGGTGTCTAAATGTGTTCTTGACATGCGCGGAACGACGTTCTAGCTTTGAATTATTAGGGAAGTCTTAAAGGAGCATCCCATGGATGCGACTTTTATCATCTTCAAGAAGAGTCCCACACCGAGCGGTCCCGTCTGGGTAGAAACCGTCGAAGGCCTGGAAAAAGGCAAGAGGCGCCTCTCCGATTACCGCGCCCGATCCTCCGGCGATTTCTATTTGTTCGATGTGAAGCATGCGCGCGTTGTGGATATCGTTCTTGCCCGGGCCAAAGGCGCTTAGGCAGGATCGAAACTCTCCAGCAACAGGTTCCTTTTCAACCTCGTGGGTTTTTTTGCGCTGAAATTGTGTGCCTGGATGGAACGCCAAACTTTCGCTGCGCTATTGCCTCAATTTAACCCAGGCTAGTCGGTGGCTGCGGAGTCGGCCGCGCGGACGCGCGCTTCGGTGGAGTGGGCTTCGGTGGACATGCCGAGGCGCTTGCGCCGATTCTCCACGCTGGCGCGAATGAACGCGGCGAATAGCGGGTGCGGGGCCAGCGGCTTGGATTTGAATTCCGGGTGGAATTGACAGCCGACGAACCAAGGGTGGTCGGGAACCTCGACGATCTCCACATAGACGCCATCGGGAGTGCGTCCCGTGATGCGGAAGCCGGCGCGGGTGAGCGTCTCGTCGTATTCGCAGTTGAATTCGTAGCGGTGGCGATGGCGCTCCGAAATTTCAGTCTGGCCGTAGGCCTTGTACGCAAAAGAGCCGGGCTCGATCTTGCACTTCCACGCTCCCAGGCGCATGGTGCCGCCCATTTCTTCCACGCCGAGGAGTTCCCGTAGCTTGTAAATCACTCGATTGGGAGTCGCAGGGTCGAACTCGGTGCTGTCCGCGCGATCGAGCTTGGAGACCTGGCGCGCGTATTCGATCGTCGCGCACTGCATTCCCAGGCAAATGCCGAAGAAAGGAATCTTCTTTTCGCGGGCATAGGTGATGGCATGGACCATGCCGGCAATGCCGCGCTTGCCAAAACCGCCGGGCACCAAAATCCCGTCCACGTGGCGCAGCCGGCGTTCCGCGGTGGCGGGTGAATCCAAATCCTCCGCTTCCACCCACTCGACCACCACCCGCTGGCGATTCGCCAGTCCCCCGTGCGAAAGAGACTCGCGCAGGCTCTTGTACGCGTCTTCGAGCTGCACATACTTGCCGACCACTCCGATGCGCACTTCGCCCTGCGGATTTTCAAGCGTCTCGAGCATGGCCAGCCAGGGGCTCAGGTCGCGCGGCGGCGCTTCCAGATGCAGCAGGCGGAGAATCTGCTCGTCCAGGCCTTCGGAGGCGAGCGACATAGGCACTTCGTAAATGTTGCTCACATCCGGCGCGGAAATCACGCAGGCTTCGGCAACGTTGCAGAACAGGGCGATCTTTGCCTTCAGGTCGCCGGAAAGCTGGCGGTCGCTGCGGCAAATCAGAATGTCCGGCTGGATGCCGATGCTCAGCATCTCCTTCACGCTGTGCTGCGTGGGCTTGGTCTTCAGCTCGCCGGCGGTCGCGATGTAGGGCACCAGAGTCAGATGGACGAAAACGACATTTTCCGCGCCCAATTCCAGGCGCATCTGGCGAATAGCTTCGAGAAATGGAAGCGATTCAATATCGCCGGCCGTGCCGCCGATCTCCACCAAGACAACGTCAACGCCGTCGGCGACTTTGCGGAACGCGGATTTAATTTCGTCGGTAACGTGCGGGATCACCTGGACGGTCTTGCCCAGATAGTCGCCGCGGCGCTCCTTGGCGATGATGGATTCGTAGATGCGGCCGGTGGTCCAGTTATGATCGCGCGTCAGGTGCGCGGAAGTGAACCGTTCGTAGTGGCCCAGGTCGAGATCGGTCTCGGCGCCGTCGTCGGTGACGAACACTTCGCCGTGCTGATAGGGCGACATTGTCCCCGGATCGACGTTTAAGTAGGGATCGCACTTCTGGAGGGTGACTCG
>JBEKTG010000308.1:0-4752 GCA_049516275.1 Candidatus Acidiferrales bacterium | reverse complement strand
GATTTCTAGCAAAAACGGTCGCTGAGTCCTGACATTCAGCGGCTCCTGCGACGACTCAAAAAGCTTTGGGATCATACCAGCTCTGAGGCCCGATCGAGTAATGCGCCTTGGCCCCACGAATAGGCTGTGACGAATGACCCGGTGTTAGTCTAAGCTTCTTTGGATTTGCGTGCCGGTTCAGACGAGCAAAATGGAAACTTTCGATGCCAAGTAATTTACGTTCGGAGATGTGGACTGGGAAGGTCGCCCTGATCACCGGCGCTTCCAGCGGAATCGGCGCGAGTTGTGCGAAATTGCTGAGCCAATGCGGAGCCAGACTCGCATTGACGGCGCTTCCGAGCGAGCACTTCAAGGACGAGGAGTCCGATTCCCGGCTCGTCGTCACAGGGGATATCACCTCAGAGGTCACCCGGCTTGAGGTGGTCAACCGAACCATCGAACGCTTCGGGCAAATCGATGTCCTCATCAACAATGCGGGCGTAGGCCAATACGGATACCCGACCGAGGTGGACACGGAAATTTCCAAGCGAATGTTTGACGTGAACGTCTTTTCCGCCCTGGCGTTGACGCAGCTCGCCGTGCCCCATATGTTGGCAAGACGGTCCGGCACTATCGTCAATATGGGATCTGTGGGCGGCAAAGTGTCACTGCCGTGGGCAGTGATGTACTGCGCCACCAAATGGGCCCTTCATTGTGTCAACGATTCCTTGCACCGGGAACTGTCCGGCACGGGAATTCGAGTCATAAAGGTCTGCCCGGGAATTGTCGATACAAAGTTCCGTGATCATGTGCTCGCAGGAGCAGCGCCTCGACGCGTGGAGGGTATCCGTCGCGTCGTAAGCCCCGACGAAGTTGCCATCGCCCTGATTCGTGGCGTCGAGCGCGGCAAGCGGACCGTATTCGTCCCCAGGATCGGCTTCTTCTTCACCTCTCTCGATTTTTTTGCGCCGCGCGTAATGGATTGGTATCTCCGGGGGAAGACCTAAACAACAAGGCTCCCTTACATTTCTAGCGGCGAGGGCAATCCCAGGGCTTCACGCTAGATTGACTCCGCAGCGGCGCGCGCAGCCGATTTCGCCATACCGTGGGGGTTAGATACTTGTTCGATGAGAGGCCGCACGCAATGCGGGATATCCAACGTAGGCGGTGTACACTCGCCATAAGGAGCTCGAATTGGAAAAACAGTAGGACCGGAAATCACCCATGAGCTTTCCCGAAAGTGTCAAAAACGTCCTTCAACAGAGTTACTGCTTCCTGTTGCGCTCACGAATCTCGCTGATCCGTGGAGTCACACTTGGCGACGGCGTAATTATAAAGGGGATGCCGATCATCGATACCAGCGGTGGCGGCGAGGTCTATATCGGGTCGGGAGTGACCCTGAATTCATTGAACTTCCGCTATCACATCAATATGCACAGCCCGGTGAAGCTTATGGCAGACCGAAAAGGAGCGCAAATTCGCATCGGCGCGCAGACCAGAATCCATGGAACGTGCATTCACGCGTATAAATCGGTCACAATCGGCGAGAAGTGCCTGATCGCCGCGAACTGCCAGATCATGGACTGCAACGGGCACGATCTATCGTTCGACAATGTGGAGAACAGAATTCACACAACCGGCAATGCAGATCCGGTGGTCATAGAAGACTGCGTTTGGATCGGAGCGAACGCGGTTATTCTGTCCGGCGTGCGCGTCGGACGCGGAAGCATCATTGGCGCGGGAAGTGTGGTTGGACAGGACATCCCGCCGATGGTCGTTGCCTGCGGGAATCCGGCCAAACCCGTAAAGCGGGTTGCTCCCTCTGAGTCCCTCGTTAATTCGCACGTATTGTCCCCAGACTGAACCCTGCATATTCCGATCATCCACACTGAATTCCCCGAACGCTCTCCCATCTCTCGATCCCCCAGCACTTATTTCGGTGATGTAGTGGCGCACACTGGCGCCAGCGCGCTCGTCCGCAGTTTGGCTCACGCCGGAAATCGAGATCAAGTTGCGCCGATACAGGTTCGATTATGAGATTTTAATGCAGCGGTCTGGAACTAAAGCAGTCCGTCCGTACAGTCGCCCGGAAATGTGGTTGAAGCGCAATCTCCGGGCATGGACACCAACAAGAAATACAACCGCAGCGTTCTCGCAGTATCCACTCTTCTCCTCCTTGCCATCCTGTTCCTTTTTGGAACCACGGTGACGAGAGCAGCTTCCTCCTCAAGCACCGCCACCGCCGCTTTTACGGGCGAAGACACCGCGACACAAGGAACATGGCGCGGCGTGTACGGACTGGACGGATATGCGATCGCAAATGACAGCCAGAGCGTGCCATCTTACGCGTCATTTGCCGTCCAAAATCAGGCAAATTACACCTGGGCTGGCAACACAAGCGATCCGCGGGCGCTGCAGAGCGGCGCCAACGCCGGTCGCATAGCGGCCACCTGGTTTAGTGCCTCGACTTTCAATTTTGATATCAACTTGACCGACGGCGCCGCGCACCAGATCGCCGTCTACGCCCTGGACTGGGACCAGTACATGGGCGGCCGCGTCGAGACGATTCAGGTGGTTGACGCCAACACCAACGCCGTGCTCGATTCGCGTCAGATTTCTGCTTTTACGAACGGCCTTTATCTCATTTGGAACATCACCGGCCACGTTCACATCACTGCGACGATGAACGCTGGTGGCAACTCCGTGATCAGCGGCGTATTCTTTGCGCCGATCACAAAGCCGGCCTTTACGCCTGCGGTCGCCAGCTTTGCCGGCTTTGATAAGACCACTCAAGGAAACTGGGCCGGTTCGTATGGGGTAGATGGATATGCCCTCGCAAACAGCGGCCAGAGCATCCCGTCCTACGCGTCGTTTTTCGTCCAAAATCAGGCGAATTATACGTGGGCGAGTACCACGGGTGATCCGCGAGCGCTCGAGACCGGCACCGGCGCGGGTCGAATTGCCGCCACCTGGTATAACGCCTCAACCTTCGACTTCGATATCAACCTGACAGACGGCAAGTCACACCAAATCGCGGTGTACGCCCTCGACTGGGACGATTACATGGGCGGGCGGGCCGAGACCATCCAGGTATCGGACGCCAACACCAACGCCGTGCTGGACACGCGCGCAATCTCAGCCTTCACGAACGGCCTCTACCTCGTATGGAACGTCACCGGCCACGTGCACATCAGCGCAACGATGAATGCGGGAGGAAACGCCGTGATCAGCGGCGTCTTCTTCGGAGGCAGCACACCTGCGGTTGGTAGCGCCCAGATAACGGTCAGCCCGGCTTCCTTGAACTTCGGCAGCTTGAATGTGGGAGCCAGCGGCACGCAGTCTTTTACGATCACCAACTCCGGCACGGCTTCCGGGAGCATCTCGCAGATTGCCGTCTCCGGGGCCGGTTACTCTGTCGCATCCTCGAACCTGCCGCTCTCGCTCGCCCCCGGGCAGAGCACCCCGGTGACTGTCACCTTCGCAGCAACCTCGGTGGGCGCGGCCGCGGGCACTGTAACCATCACCAGCAGCGCCACAAACTCGCCGGCAACGATCGCGTTGTCAGCGACGGTAACCGCAATTGCCCCGGCCATCACCAATCAACCTGTCAGCAAGAGCGTAACCGTGGGGCAATCCGCAACCTTCACCGTGGCAAACACCGGAACGGCGCCCATCACCTATCAGTGGCAGAAGAACGGCGTGGCCATCCCGGGCGCCACTGCGTCCGCCTACACCACCCCAGCCGCCGCGACATCCGACAACGGCTCGCTGTTCACCGTGTCCTTGAGCAACAGCGCGGGAACGGTTACCAGCAACGGCGCCACCTTGACCGTCACCGGCGGAACGCTGATTCTTAACGCCAGCTCGAGCAGCCTGGCTTTCGGCAGCGTGAACGTCTCGGCCAGCAGCGTTCAGACCGTGTCCTTCACGAACGCCGGCACGGCGAATGTGACCATCTCCAACGTCAGCATCTCCGGCGCGGGCTTCAATGCCGCCGGCATCGCGACGGGAACGGTCCTCGCTCCGGGGCAGTCTGCGGCGCTGAGCGTCACGTTTGCGCCGGCGGCCAGCGGCAACGTCACCGGCAGCGTCACCGTGAGCAGCAATGCCACCGCCGGAGCGAAGATCGTGTCTCTTACGGGGACGGGATCGGTTCCGGTGCAGCACTCCGTGGCGCTATCGTGGGCGCCCAGCGCCTCCACGGTGGTTGGCTACAATGTATACGTCAGCCTGGTTTCGGGCAGTGGGTATACAAAACTAACCAGCGCTCCGGTGGCAGTAATGGACTACACGGATGCAGATCTTCAGACCGCGCAAACGCGCTACTACGTCGTAACGTCGGTCGATTCGAACAACGACGAAAGCGCCTTCTCCAACGAAGTGGCTGCAATCGTCCCCTAAAACCGCGAAGCACGGCCACAGCAACCGATAAAGGCGCGACCCGCAGTACGGGCCGCGCCTTTATCTTTTCCGGCCGGCCGGTCCTCGCAATCTTCAGATGTGCCCGCAGATGCCTTGCCGACTGCCAAAAAGTGAGGGGGGCAGGTTCGGCTGACCTACGCGGGAGTGCTTCCCGCTGCGGGATCCTTGCTTCATGCCTAGAGGGCAAAAGAGGCGATTCGTGATGTGCGAAAAATCTGATAGTGTGTCGAGCTATGTATCCGCAGTGTGATTCTTTTCAGTTATTTGCGGGCGTATTGGATCGCGCTCACCATCAATTTTGGCGGGGGAATCGGTTTGGAATTGGGGGTTGGAAGTAAAAGTCGCGGGATT
>JBEKTG010000307.1:0-4773 GCA_049516275.1 Candidatus Acidiferrales bacterium | reverse complement strand
AAAGATCGCTCCAGCGCTGGCATTGGCGGGGATATCGACGAGGGCGAGGGCATTCACGGGCAGCATACAACGGTTGGGTGTTGGCACCTGTTCGTTCTTTCGATCCCTTCCATCATTCCCCAAGATCAGTCCTCGTCAATCCCATCGGCCCAAACCTGGCATCGCAGCAGGAGTGCTGCATTAACTTTCGGTATCCCCCGGCCGTTCGAGTACGTCCTAACACCGGCAGCAGTCTGGCGGGCGCACTCAGGCTTCCACGCGATACCAGCTCTGACCGAGCGAAGCATTCCCTGGCGCGGCATAAGCGGTATAATAGGATGATCCGATGACCTTTAGACAAATTTGGAGGAGGCTGGCAGAAGGGCTTACCGCGAGGCAAAACCCTTGCCTTGCAATCGTTTACCTCTCTCAGAGGAGCGCTCTGGGATGCCTCTGAGCCTCAAAGTCCCCGCGCTTACCCGCAAGGAACGCTTCCTCCGGGCGGTGCGCTTTGAGCCGGTAGACCATGTGCCCGTGTGGATCATGCGTCAGGCCGGGCGCTATCTTCCCGAATATCAGGCCGTACGCGCCAAGCATACGTTTCTTCAAATCTGCAAAACGCCGGAAGTAGCCGCCGAGGTTTCGCTACAGCCCTATCGCATCCTGGGAGTGGACGCGATCATCGTTTTCTCGGACATCCTCATCGTCGCCGAAGCGATGGGCTTGCCGCTCGACGTGCCCGATTCCGGGCCGGTGCTCTCCAATCCCGTGCGGGACGCAGCCGCGGTCGCGCAGCTCCGCGATTTCGATCCCGGCCGCGAAACGAAATTCGTGGGCGACGCCATCCGTGCCATCTGCAAGGAGGCCGGCCCGGACGTGCCGGTGATCGGCTTCGCCGCAGCCCCCTGGACGCTGGCCTGCTACATGATCGAGGGCCGCACGCGCGGCGATATCTCGCGCGCCAAGCAGATGCTGCACGAGCAGCCGCAAGTGGTGCGCCCGCTGCTCGATCGAATCGCGCGGGCCACCGCCGAATATCTGAAAATGCAGGTGGCGGCGGGCGCGTCCGTTATTCAGCTCTTCGATACCTGGGCCGGCGAACTCAGCCCCAGCGAGTACCACGCCTTCGAATTGCCCGCCACGCAGCAGATCTTCGAAGCGCTGCGCGGCGCATCGGCTGCTGCGCCCCTGACAAAGATCCTTTTTGCCAAGGGCTCCACGCAGCATCTCGAGAGCCTCGCAAAATCCGGCGCGGACGTCGTAAGCGTAGACTGGAAGTTGGATCTCGGCGACGCCCGGCGCAAGATCGGCCGGCAAGTGGCGCTGCAGGGCAACGTCGACCCGACCATCCTCCTCGGCTCGGAAGCGGATGTAAGGCGCGCGGCTGCCGAAGCCGTGGCAAAAACAGGCGGCGTGGGACACATCCTGAACCTCGGCCATGGTATCTTGCCAGGAACCCCCGTTGCCAACGCCCGGGCTTTTGTGGAAGCCGGGCACGAAGCTCCCGTCGCGGAGCAGCCAGAGCCGGGCGCAGCGGACTCACAGTGAATAGTTGAATGCCTGATACGAAAGAAAAACGGGACAAGCTCGAGATCGGCCAGATTTCCGACGAAATCCTCGAGAAGTACAACCGTCCCGGCCCGCGCTACACCAGCTATCCCACCGCGCCCGTGTGGAAGGACGATTTTGGCCCCGACGACCTCGAGAATTATTATGAACGCGCCGAAGAGCGCCGCACGCCGCTTTCTCTCTACATGCATCTTCCCTTCTGCGAAAGCCTTTGCCTGTTCTGCGCGTGTAACGTATCGATACAGAAGGATAAAAGCGTCGCCGTTCCCTATCTCGCTGCGCTGAAGAAGGAAATCGAGCATGTGGCGGGCAGGGTTTCCAAAAACCGCGCCGTGAGCCAGTTCCACTGGGGCGGCGGCACTCCTTCGTATCTTTCCCCAGCGCAGATGGAAGATCTTTTTGAACACACGCGCGAGCGCTTCACGTTCGCGCCGGACGCTGAGATTGGCATCGAGGTCGATCCGCGCGTCACCCATCGCGCTCATCTTGAAACCCTGCGCCGCCTGGGATTCAACCGGCTCAGCATGGGTATTCAGGATTTTCAGCCCAAGGTGCAGGAGACCATTCATCGCGTGCAGCCGTATGAAATGACGCGCGATCTGATCGCCATAGGCCGCGAACTTGGGTTCGAGAGCCTCAACGTGGACCTGATCTACGGCCTGCCCTACCAGACCGCGGAGAGTTTCCGGCACACCATCGACCAGGTGCTTACCCTCGTGCCCGATCGCGTGGCGATGTTCAGCTACGCGCACGTGCCCTGGCTGAAAAAACAGCAGGGATCGTTCCAGGCGCATCTCCCTGAGGGAAAGGAAAAGTTCCGCATTTTCCGCGCCGGGCTCGAACGGTTTCTCGACGCTGGCTATCTCTATATCGGCATGGACCATTTCGCGCGGCCCGGCGACGAGCTCGCCACGGCGCAGCAGAACCGCACGCTGCATCGCAACTTTCAGGGCTACACCACCAAGGCCGGCGCCGACCTCTACGGAATGGGCGTCAGCGCGATCAGCTCGATCGGCGAAGCCTACGCACAGAACCGCAAAGAGGTGCCGGCGTATCAGGACACCGTAGGTTCCCGCGGCATCGCCACGATGCGCGGCTACCGCCTCTCGTCCGACGATGTGATCCGGCGCGCCGTCATCGGACGCCTGCTCTGCCACACCGTGATCCCCAAGCGGGAAGTGGAACGCGAGTTTTCGATTTCCTTCGACGAGTATTTCGCCGCCGAACTCGACCGGCTGGAAGAGCCACGCGCCGAAGGGCTGGTGGAGCTTGCCCCGGGCGAAATCCGCGTCACGCCGCTGGGCCGCATCTTCATTCGCAACGTGGCCATGGTGTTTGACCGCTATCTGCACGAGCAGCAGATGGACCAGCGGCCGCTGTTCTCGAAGACTCTCTAAGCGAACCCGCGAAAATGCCCGCAACCGACAACGTCGCCGTGATCGGCGGAGGAATTTCGGGGCTCGCCTGCGCCTACCGGCTGCGCCAGCTCGGCATTCCAGTGACGCTGTTCGAAGCCGAAGAGCAGTCCGGCGGCCTCATCGGCAGCGTTCAGAAAAATGGCTTTCTGTTCGAATCGGGGCCGCAGAGCTTTCAGGGTACCGACGCGCTTCTCGGGCTGATCCGCGAACTCGGAATCGAAGGCGAGCTTTGCACCGCCGATCCGAAGGCGCCGCGCTTCGTCTTGCGGCACGGCAAGCTGCAGAAGGTCCCGATGTCGCCCCAGGCCTTGCTGACGAGTTCCCTGCTCGCGCCAGGCTCGCGCTGGAAAGTGGTTTCCGAGCCGCTGCGCAAAACGAAACCACCCGACGAAGAGGAATCGGTCGCCAATTTTGTGCGCCGCAAATTCGGACACGAAATTCTGGAATATCTGGTGGCGCCGTTTGTTTCCGGCGTCTACGCGGGCGACCCTGAAAAACTGAGCCTGAAGGCCGCGTTCCCTTCACTCGAAGAGTGGGAGCGGGAATACGGCAGCGTATTGCGCGGCGCGATGAAATCGCGGCCGGCCGAAGGCAAGCCAAGGCACCCGTCGCTTTGCACATTTCGAGGAGGCGTGGCCACGCTTTCGCGTGCGATCGCGGAAAAGCTGAAGGACGTTCTGCTCGTTCGGGCGCACGTGGACACGATTCGCAGAAACGAGGCTTCGAGCGAGGCCGCCTACGACATCCAGTTTCAACGCAACGGCCAAAGCGAAAGCCTGACGGCGGCTGGCATTGTGATGGCCACGCCCGCGTTTAAAGCCTCGCACATGCTTGGTTCCTTTTCTCCTTGGCTGGGCCACACTCTCTCGGGAATCGCGTATGCGGGCGTGGCGGTCGTCGCCTCCGGATACGATTCGCATCAAATGGGGCTGGCGCTCGACGGCTTCGGCTTTCTGGTTCCGCGCAGCGAAAAGCGCCGCACACTCGGCACGGTGTGGAATTCTTCGCTCTTCCCCGGGCGCGCGCCCCTCGGGTCGTTTGCGATTACCAGCTTTGTCGGCGGAGCCACCGAACCGGATGTCCTCGATAAGGCGGACGACGAAATCGCCACCATCGTCCACGATGAGAACGCGAAAATCCTCGGAATCACCGGGCCGCCGGTAGCTTCCGCGGTGTGGAAGCATCCCAAGGCTCTTCCCCAATACAATCTGGGCCACGGGCACATCGTGGAAGCCCTTCGCGATGGGGAAAAGCAAAATCCGGGGCTGTTCTTCTCGGGCAACTATCTCGAGGGCCCATCGCTGGGGAAATGCGTGGAGCACGCATTCAAGACCGCTGAAGCAGTGCAGAACTTTTTGCGGTAGCTGCGCCAGAGCTGAAGAGGGATCCTTCGTCGCTGCGCTCTTCAGATGACATCGAAAGGCGGAGGCGAAGAGACAAAGACTAAAGCGCCGTCTACTTTGCGGGATTGTTCTTGTGCCGGGTGGTGAGGCGGAATTCGCGCCGTTCGCCCGCTTCGCGAAAGTGGCGATGGTCCTCCTCGGTTTCAAGAATCAACGGAGGCGCGGGGTGCGGGTGGCGGTTTAAGTCTAGCGCCACGTAGGTTAAGTACGCGCTGCTGGTGTGCTTCCGCTCCCCGGTGAGGATATTCTCCGAAAAAACCTTCACGCCCACTTCCATGGAGGTGTGAAACACTCGATTCACGGCGGCCTTCAGCACGATGAATTCGCCCACCGCAATCGGAAACCGGAAGTCGAGATAATCCACCGACGCGGTCACCACGTAGCTGTTCGAGTGCCTGCCCGCC
>JBEKTG010000306.1:0-5455 GCA_049516275.1 Candidatus Acidiferrales bacterium | reverse complement strand
ACCTTGGCGCTCTGGGGGTTTTCCTGCAGGAAGCGGCCGATTTTCTCATAGCGGAACGGCGACCCGACGAACGCGCGCTTGACGCCGGTATCGACGAAATTCTCGTATATGGTCTTGTCAAAAATGGCGCCGGCAGCGATGGTCCACGCCGCGCGGATGCGGCGCTCCCCGTCCATGGAGAGACCGGTGAGGATGAGCTGGCCCATGTGATACTGCGGCCCTTCGTCGACGGAAACTGTGTACGTCACGCGCTTGGTCGTCTCATCGAAGGATGGGACGGCGTCAACTTTTGCGTCGAGATACCCGCGGCGGCTGTAGATATCGCGAACGCCTTCCCAGGCGCTCTCGATTTTCATGCCATCCGCGAGGTCGCCGGTCTTGAGCTTCACAAAATCATCCAGGCCCTCGGCGGGTAGCGAATAATTTCCCTTCCACGTGACGCCGCCCCAGGAATATACCGGGCCCGGATCGATGGGCGCCTGCACGATCAGTTTATTCGGAAGCGCGCTCTTGGGATCTCCCGCCATTCGCGAACTGGGCGGACCGAAGCTGACGCCCAGGTATCCATGCGAGAGGTAGATCGGCCGAACCTCTTCCAGTTCGAAGATTTCGATGGCGCTGCGGGAGAACGGTTTGCCGAGGAGGTCGGTCACACGGTCTTCGATCATGCGGTCGCCGCTCGCGAGAGGGTCGGAAAACTGTATACCGGCGACGTTCAACTGATCCCCCTCGGCGCTAAAAAGCTGCACCTGGCGGGTGCCCGCACCGCTGACAGACAGTGCATGGGAAACGCTCACACGAACGCCCTTCGCCATCAGGAGTTTCTGGATGGCCGTGCAGATCTGGTCGAGGATGATGCCCTGCGGGGGAACCGCACCGTCGAAGAGCGGAACCGACGCCTTGATCCCGGCAACCAATTCGTCGTCGGAGAGCCAGGGAAAATTATCGAACACCGCGGGAATCGCGGGAGCGTCCGTCACCTGGTATTCGATCCTGATCCCCGCGCCGAGGGTGGAATAGCGGTACTGAACCGAAGCGAAAGGGCCCAGCTTTGCGAGGCGGTCGGCCCCGCCTTGAATGTCTTCCCTGGTGACGCTTGCTCCCGCCTGAAGGCCGGTGAAACCGGCAACCTGGTCGGACTTGAATCGGCTGGAGCCCGTCACCTGAACGGAGGTGAGCGGCGATGACGGCGACTGCGCTCGCGCGGAAGAAATGGAAGCCGCGAACGCCGTGCAGACAATAAGCAGACAGATCCACGAAAAGGGCGGCGCCGCCCCTTGACGGAAAGCATACGTTTTCTTCATGCCATGATTCTAGAACAGCCGGGCGCCTGGGGGCTACTCGACGGTGACTGACTTCGCCAGGTTGCGCGGCTGGTCGACATCGCACCCGCGGCGCACGGCAATGTGGTAGGCGAGCATTTGCAGCGGCACGATTTCGAGAATGGGCGCGAGCAGGTCCGGGGCGGTCGGAATTTCGATTACGTGGTCCGCCGTTTCGCGGGCGAGATGGTCCCCTTCGGTGACCACGGCGATCACGATGCCGTCGCGCGCCTTCACTTCCTGCAGGTTGGAAATGGTTTTTTCGTAGCGGAGCATGGAGGCCGGGTCCGATTCGTCCCGCGTCGCAATCAGCACCACCGGCAGGTTTTCATCGATCAGCGCGTTCGGGCCGTGTTTCATTTCTCCGGCCGGGTAGCCTTCCGCGTGGATGTAGGAGATTTCCTTCAGTTTGAGGGCGCCTTCGAGAGCGATTGGGTAATGGATGCCGCGCCCGAGATAGAGGAAATCTGTGTGCCGGAAGAACAGCCGCGCGAGGTCCTCGATTTCGCCGTCGCGCTGCAGGATGTTTTCGATCTTGTGGGGGATGCGCGTGACTTCCTGCATCAGGTGCTGAGACGATGCGGATGTAAGCTTGCCGCGCACCTGCCCGAGATGCAGCGCCGTGAGCAGCAGCGCGCTGAGTTGCCCGGTGAAGGCTTTGGTGGATGCGACGCCGATTTCAGGTCCGGCGTGCGTGTAAATGGTGCCGCTGGCTTCGCGCGTGAGCATCGCTCCCACGACGTTGCAGATGGCCAGAACTTTGGCGCCCTTCTGGCGGGCTTCGCGCTCGGCGGCCAGCGTATCCGCCGTTTCGCCGGACTGGCTGATAGCGATTACCAGGCTGTGCTTATCGACGATAGGGTCGCGGTAGCGATACTCGCTGCCGTAATCTACCTCGACCGGCATGTGCGCCAGGCGCTCGATCATGAACTTGCCGGCAAGGCCCGCGTGCCAGCTGGTGCCGCAGGCGACGATCTTCACGTCGCGAAAATTCTTGAATTCCTGCTCGGAGATGTCCATTTCGTCGAGGAAGACTTGGCCGGTCTCCTGTGAAATGCGGCCCAGGAGGGTGTCGCGAACGGCGCGCGGCTGCTCGAAAATCTCCTTCTGCATGAAGTGCTTGAAGCCGCCCTTTTCGGCCATGATCGGGTCCCAGGTGATGTGCTGGGCGGGGCGGGTGATGGCGCGGCTTTCGAAATCGAACAGCTTCACGCCCTGCGGCGTCAGCACGGCCACTTCACCGTCGCCGAGAAAGAAAACGCTGCGCGTGTGCGCGAGGATCGCCGGGATGTCGCTGGCGACGAAGAATTCATTCTCGCCCAGGCCAACGACGATGGGCGGCCCGAGGCGCGCGGCGACGATCTTGTTGGGGTCTTTGGTGGAGACAGCCACGAGCGCGTATGCGCCGCCCATCACCTTGACGGCTTTTAGCACCGCTTCTTCGAGCGTGGAGTTCTTGGAAAACTTTTCCAGCAGATGGGCGATGATTTCCGTGTCGGTTTCGGTGAGAAACTTGTGGCCCTCGGCAATGAGCTGCTTCTTGAGCTCGATGTAGTTCTCGATTATGCCGTTGTGAACGACGACGATGTCTCCGGTGCAATCGCGGTGCGGATGGGCGTTTTCCTCGGTAGGCCGGCCATGCGTGGCCCAGCGGGTGTGGCCGATGCCATAGATGCCATCGAGGGGGGTGATGCGAATGGACTCCTCGAGATTACGCAGCTTGCCAGGGGCGCGGCGAATCTCCATCTTGCCGTTGTCGCCGACGACGGCAATGCCTGCCGAGTCGTAACCCCGATATTCCAGGCGGCGCAGCCCGTCGAGGATGAGTGGCACGACGCGTTTTGGCCCAATGTAGCCGACAATCCCGCACATAATCGTTGACTCCTCAGAAGCGCCTGGCGGCTGGAGGCGGCCGAGCGGCTGTTCAATCAGGTTAGCACACCCGCTGAAGGCGACAAGGAGCCCAAACCGGGCGTGTTGCGGCTTCGGCAAGGGTTGGACGTGTGGCGCCCTTTGGCGCCGTGTGGTGCCATGTTACAGGCTACTTTTGAGGGTTGACGTTAAGCAGCATTCCCGGTATCTGGCCGCCGGCCTCAACCTGCGGCATTGAGCCGTTCCAGCGCTCGATCCAGCGGTCGGTGACCGCGAGCTTCTGCCACTCGATGATTTGCGGGCTGATGGAGGCTGCCCGCAGGCGGTTGGACTCGGCTTCTCCCTGGGCGATGGCGATTTGCGACTTGGCCTGGCCCTCCGCAGCGGCGACTTGCTTGGCGGCGTCCGCCTGGGATTGCAGCAATTCGTTTTGTTTCTGCTGCGCGATGTACTTGGCCTGCTGGGCGGCGTTGATGGCGGCGACTACGCTCTCGGGCGGGCGCGGCGATCCGATGAAGCCGAACTGTTCGATGACCACGCCGATGTCCTTGACCTCAGACTGGAGTTCTTCGCGCGAGCGCTGCTCCATCTCGGGCTTTTTTTCGCCCATGATTTCTTCCACGGTGTAGTTCGCGGCGACGCGGTTCATCGAGTCGCGCGCGACGTTGCGAAGGAAGCCGTGCGTGAACTGATCGATGTCGTCGCTGCGGAACTTCACGTAAAAGGCGGGCACCTTGGCCGGATCGAGATGGTAGGACAATGAAATGTCGCCGTAGACCGTCAATCCCTGGAGTGTGTTAAACGAAAGCTCTTCGTTGATGGGTCTTCCTTCGTTCAGATCGTGAGTCCATTTAGCCGTCTGCACGAAGGTAGGGTACTCGACGACCTTCGACCCCGCCGGATTGTAGAACACCCAGCCGGTGCGGATGGGCAGGTCTTCGACGCCGCGCTGCGACCCCGCCAGGTCAACCTTGATTCCGACGTTTCCAGGGCCAATGCGCGTCGCGCATCCGGCCGCGAAGATCGCCGCCAAGAGTATGGCCAAACTTGGTAATTTCGGTAGCCACGCTTTCCTCATGATTCTCCGCACCTCGTTCCTTTTCTTTGTCTTTCCGGTGTCTGAAGACTTGAAACCGGTAATACCAGAACGCGCCCACGAGAAACAGGAGTCCTAGACCGCCCCAGAAAAAAATATCGCTGGGCTCGTTCATAAAGCTGAAGGCGAAATCCATGGCCCAAATGGAGGCGGCGATTTCGATGAAAAGCAGCGCGGCGGCGATGAGCCTTTTCACGCGGCTGCCCTCGGGGAGCGCGGGTTTGCGCACCGGTATCCAGTTGCGATGTTCACTATGGAGTTATGGTGCACGCTTATGAAAAGCGTGTCAATTCCCAGGACTGCCGGCTTAAGAGAGCGCAGCGAAGATAATGGTGATCGCAAGCGCCATGGGAAGTCGCGCGGCCACGGGCGTTCCGCTGCCGGGTTGTGCCGAGTGCCATCGGAAAACGAGCGATTCGGACAGGCGAAGTCCGAGGAGGTGGTACGCGTACAGGCCGTAGGAAATCTTTCCGAGGTAGACCAGCGGCTTCGGGAACCAGGTCGAGGGCGCGCCGAGGATTCCTGCCAACAGAAGCGCGCACCCGAGCGCGACGGAGCCGTAGGCCATCATCAGTTGCCAGAGCGAAACGGCGTCGCGCGTTCCAAAAAGCTGGAGCGGACCACCCGCCACGAGCCACAGGCTTACTCCGGCGAGCAGCATGAGAATCCGGAGCGCTGAATTCAGATTGGGACTGCCGCTGCGAAACGCCAACGCCAGCAGCCCGCCGATGCCGAAGAATTGAAACTGGACCAGGCTGTTGGTCCAGATTCCCTGTTCGAGGCTGGTGCCGGCGCGGTAGAGCACGTACATCCAGAAATAGGAGACGGGGATCACCAAAGACGACACGAGCAACAGAGAGCGGATTCCTTTTTTTGCAACGGAGGGCCAGAGCAGATAAAACTGTTCCTCCACGGAGATGCTCCACAAAGCCCCGGCGGGGTTCATGATCTGCCCGTGCCGCGCGGTATAGAAATTCCCCAGCAGGAAAAGATAAGCGAGAAGGCGTCCCGTTCCCCAGGCGGCGTCCGGGCGAACGATTCCGAAAAAATAGCCGAACGCGAGCATCGCGAAGTACAGCGGCCAGATTCTCAGAATGCGGCGCGCGTAAAAGGCGCGCAGGTGAACGGTGCCGGTCCGGCTGCGCTCGCGGAGCAGAAGCTCGGT